>DAOWHF010000261.1:0-2493 GCA_030641565.1 Methylomarinum sp. | reverse complement strand
CCGCTCTACAATTGGTGGCTTAGAGTTGTCCTAAGTTACCCAATATAATGAAAACCAGAGGCTGACTATGAAAATAACAAAATTCTTATTAAATACCGCGATTGTCGGGGCAATGCTTTTTGCCAGTTCTGCATACGCATATAATGCAGGCAAAATAGATGAGAAATGTTTTGCTCCCAAATTTAAAACATTTTCTCCGCCAGAAAAAACCAAAGATACGCCTGTTCCAGAAGTTGAGCCAGAAGCCGAAATTGGCTTTACTGTTTCAGGGACTGCTGATCCAACAACAATTAGGGCTTTAGCAAAAGACCAGCCACTTGACCTAAATATTGTTGATAAGAAAAGTTATTATAAAGTGACTGCTAAGTTGCCTGCTGTTTTAAATGGTAAATATGCAAGAATACATTTAAAAGCCAAGGCACAAAAAGGTGAGTGTAGAACTAAAGACGGCTGGTTGATAAAAATAAAGAAAGCCGCTGATGTTGCTGAGGAAGCTGCTCCGGCAGAATAAGTGGCGCAAATTGTAGAATGGGAAAAGGTTTCATTAACTAAAAATAATGGAGTATTCGCATTTTCCTGTTCTACATTTCTTGATAGGATCGCTAGGTGCCAGTTTTTGCTCCATCACTAATAGGGTACTTTGTCATTCTGAGTCTGCCATGCCTGAAATGGCTGTTGTGTATTGGCTAATGTCAGTTGTTGCATGGCAATGTGACGTTTTTCTGGTGATAAAGATATTTCATCGTAGATAAAACTGTCATCAAATCCCGCTTTTGCCGCGTCTTGACGTGAACAGGCATAATAAACTTTCTTAAGTCTCGCCCAATAAATAGCGCCTAAACACATGGGGCAAGGTTCACAACTGCTATAGAGTATGCAGTCACTAAGCTTAAAATTATTGAGTTTCTTACAGGCAATCCGAATAGCCATGATTTCTGCGTGAGCTGTTGGATCAACATTCCTGGTTACACAATTGGCACTTTCTGCAATAACAATTCCTTCTTTCACAATGACCGCACCATAAGGGCCCCCTTGCTGATGGGTTACATTGTTGTGAGCTAAGTCTATTGCCTGTTGTAGAAATTGTTTATGCATTAGGGTATGAGGTTTTAGTTTTTTATTCCTAAGGGGTTGTTAGGGTCAATGTCTTCCATAAAAGGTAAGCGTCTGTCCTGATTAGTGATCTGGTAAACCTTACCTAACCAGTTGTTAAAAACTGCTCTTGCAGTATCTCGCCAGGTATTATCAAGATGATCTAAAAGCATGTTTTCTGGAAAGTCAGCTAAAGGCAGGTTTTCTTTTTTAGCTTGTTTTAAATGCTGTTCATAATCAACTAAAACCTGAATAGCCTGCTCATCATAATAATTCTCTGGATAAGGGGGGTAATTATCTATCTCATCATGATAAAAACGCATGACTTCACGTTTATATTCTTTTAATAAACTAATCGCATCATATTCAGGATGGCCTTGAAAGAACACGACCCTGAAACCATCTGGACTAACGGCAAGATGAACGCCTGCTTGTGGGCTGGCGGCTAACACTTTAAGCCCTTTTTCCTCTATATCCTTTTGAAATATTTCATTAAATCGGGAGTGAGGTACATCAAACCGGGTGTTGATTTCGCAGACGAGTGGATGAGTGCGGTCTAATACTTTATGTGAGAACACCCCCCAGCGTTTTGCTGGTTGTGGTGTGCGTTCAATGCCATAACAATATTCAATTAAAGCGTGAGTAGCAAGACATGAACAGAGGGTTGATGTGACGTTTTGTTTTGCCCAGTCAAATACTTCTGTTAGGGGCTTCCAGAAGTCTTCTTCAGATAAATGAGCGTGAGTGACATTAGCACCACTGATGATTAAGGCGTCTAATCCATCCCGTTTAATCTGCTCAAAAGATTCGTAATATTGCGCAATATGTTGTTGTGCTTCTTCCCCTCTTTCCAGGCCTTCGATTGTAAAAGGGTGTACATGAAACTGAGCAATCTGGTTGCATGCACCAACAAGACGAAAGAATTGACGTTCGGTTGCTTCAAGTGCTGCATCGGGCATGATGTTGAGTAGCCCAATGTGTAGCTCTCGAATATGTTGGTGACTGGCGCGCGAAGGATTAAGTATATCTTCGCCTTCTTCTATTAGGCGCTGAAAAGTAGGTAAGTGGGTGTGAGCAACTAATGGCATGATTAGTGTTCCCCTTGCTGAGCGATAGCACTAGCAATTAGCTGAATAAACTCATCTTCAGTTGATACTTTAGCAATATAGTTAGCATCAACGGTATAGCCGTATTGGTCGGCAATTAATTGGTAGCGAGGTAAGCGTGATTTGAATAACTCTGGAAACACCCAAGTTACGAATTCATCTGGGGGGATGAGGTCTGGATCGGCATAGTTATTGGCAGCCATAAACTCAGCCAATTTTTCATCAAGAAAGGCTTCTCTGTAATATAGTGGCTTAGGGTTTGTCTTAGCGCGGGTGATGATGGTTTGTTCGAGTG
>DAOWHF010000104.1:0-2758 GCA_030641565.1 Methylomarinum sp. | reverse complement strand
GCTTGATTTGGTAATAGGGATAGCAAGTCAGCTTGTTCGAAGAGAGATTAAAATAGATTCAGGACAAATTATTGCTGTCATTAGAGAGGCCGTCAATGCATTACCCATTGCATCGCAAAAGTTGACTTTATATATGCATCCTGAAGATGCTGAATTGGTTCGCACCTCATTAGCATTGGATGATATTTCATCGCCCTGGAATATTATCGAAGAGCCTTTAATTACACGTGGTGGCTGTAAAGTAGAAACAGAAACATCTTATGTTGATGCCACTGTTGAAAATAAATTAGCCATCATCATTGCTACTATTTTAGGTGATGAAAGGGCAGAGGATGAAGTACTGTGATTCCCTCCGCAAACCGGACTGAAAATTGGTTAGAAAAATTAAAGCCTTATCATGCAAGGCTGGCAGAAAAACCTGAATTAGTTGTTGAGGGAAAGCTATCTCGCATGGTTGGTTTAACCCTGGAGGCGGAAGGCTGTCGTGCAGCAATCGGCTCACTCTGTCAGGTTGAAACTAAATCAGGTAAAAAGATAGGTGCTGAAGTAGTTGGCTTTTCAGGGGGGCGCGTTTTTTTAATGCCAACTGGAAATACCCAAGGGTTAGAGCCGGGTTGCCGGGTTATTCCGCTAGGAAAGAGCGGCCTGGCAAAAGTGGGTTTTGGTCTTTTAGGTCGTGTATTGGACGGATCGGGAATGCCCTTAGATGATAAAGGGCCATTAAAAACCGATGCTAAAATTTCTTTAGGTGGTAGAACAATTAACCCGCTTTCCAGAAAACCCATTCGAGATGCCCTAGATGTCGGTGTCAGAGCCATTAATTCCATGCTTGCGGTGGGTCGCGGACAAAGAATGGGCTTATTTGCAGGAACGGGGGTAGGGAAAAGTGTGTTATTAGGGATGATGACCAAGTTTACAGGGGCAGATGTTGTCGTTGTTGGACTTATCGGAGAAAGGGGGCGAGAAGTAAATGAATTCGTCTTAAAAACACTGGGTGATGAAGGCATGAAACGTGCGGTTGTTGTCGCATCACCCGCAGATGATTCGCCCTTAATGCGAGTACATGGCGCGATGTTAGCCACCAGTATTGCCGAATACTTTAGAGACCAGGGTTTAGATGTGCTTTTACTGATGGATTCTTTAACGCGTTATGCTCAAGCGCATCGGGAAATTGCATTAGCGATAAATGAGCCCCCAGCGACCAAAGGCTATCCGCCCTCAGTATTTGCTAAACTTCCGCATCTTGTCGAAAGGGCAGGTAATGGCGATATAGGCGGTGGATCTATAACGGCTTTTTATACGGTATTAGCAGAAGGTGATGATACTAATGATCCTATTGCCGATGCAGCCAGGGGGGTATTAGATGGTCATATTGTTTTATCCAGAAGTCTGGCTGAATCAGGACATTTTCCTGCGATTGATATAGAAGCGTCAATTAGTCGAGTGATGCCAGACATTGCCGATGCAAGGCATATGAAAATGGCTAGAGAATTAAGACGGTTGTATTCACTCTATCAACAAAATAAAGATTTAATCAGTGTCGGTGCGTATCAAGCGGGTTCAGATCCTCGGATTGATGAAGCGATAGAAAAATTTCCTGTGATTTCTGAATTTTTACAACAAGATATGAATGAAGCTGTTGATGTCAGTCGCAGTTTGAGTGAGTTGGAAGTGTTGCTGGGGATTAAAGCGGGTTAATGAAAAAATCAGACAGACTACAAGTGATTGTTGACTTAAATGCAAGCAATGAAAAAAAAGCTTTGGAAGCACTAGGTAAGGCGCAGCGTGAACAACAGGCATCACGAGTGCAATTAGAAAACCTACAAAGTTATCATCAAGAATATAAAAAAAAATATCAATCGATAAGTGAAGCCGGCATAAATATCGCGCAACTGCTAGAGTTTAGATCTTTTGTTAGTAAATTAGATAAGGCAATAGGCGAGCAGGAGCAGGTTGTTATACAAGGTGAAAAGGACGTTGTTTATGCTCGCGAGTATTGGGAAAAACAGCATCAAAAGACCAAGAGTTTAGAAAAAGTATGTCAATCAGCATTGGCAGAAGAGTTTAAGCAGGAAGAAAGAAGGGAACAAAATGAACAGGATGACAGGGCTTGTCGTTTGGGTGGAGTAAATGGCACAAGAAATGCTTAATAATAAGGTAAGGATTTTGGAGAATTAACATGAAAATTGATAGCGCAAGTGTAAAACCTTTGGTTTCATCCGGTGACAGTCAGGCAAAAACACAGAAGTCCCTAAAGGAAGGGGAGTCTGCATCAAAGGAGTTTGCCGAAGAATTAAATGAAAAAATTCATGACTTAGACGAAGCGACAGCAGAAAATTTGAGTGTCAATACCATAGAAGATGAATACATATTGCAGGAATTTGCCGGGTTATTCGGCAAAAGTTTGCCGGTAGCTGATCAATTGGTAGGCGATATAGATCTAGAAAATACATTGGACACGTTGGAAAGCGTCATCAACAAGCTAGATGGTTTTGATATAAGTAAAGGTGGCATACTAGACGGAGAGGGTGTTGCAATGGATGCTGAAACCCTAGATTTAAAGCAAAAGGGTTTATCAAAAGCAGAATTATTACAGCAAGAAAATGCATTTCGTAAATTAGAGCAGGGTAATCTTGCTCTGGCACCGAAGCAAACTAAAATAGATGACCTTAGTGGTCTAAGCGATCTAAGTGAACTTGGTGAGCTTAATGAACTAGGGAAAACTAAAGATGGAGCAAAATTTGCCACTGATATTGCT
>DAOWHF010000124.1:0-9078 GCA_030641565.1 Methylomarinum sp. | reverse complement strand
CACTTCCTAAACGGCCTCGAAAGGGCCATGATGTGAGTTGAGACAAACATCAAAATAGAAGTGAGGCAGACTATGAATAATCATAACGCAAAAGGTATTATCAAAGTATTAGGAATTGATTTGGCTAAACAAAGCTTTCAGTTACATGGAGTTGATGATCAAGGGGCGATGATATTAAGAAAGAAATTGAGTCGGAACAAATTAACGGCCTTTATTGCTAACTTACCGCCTTGCCTTATTGGCTTGGAAGCTTGCGGAGGTGCTCATTATTGGGTTCGGGTTTTTAAATCATTGGGGCATTCTGTACGAATGATAGCGCCACAGTTTGTAAAACCCTATGTTAAATCGAACAAGAATGATGCAGTAGATGCTGAAGCAATCTGCGAAGCAGTACAACGACCCAACATGCGATTTGTACCTGCAAAAAATGTGACACAGCAAGATATTCAATCTGTTCATCGGATTCGTAGTCAACTGGTTGCCAGAAGAACCGCTCAGGCTAATCAGATTAGAGGACTATTATTGGAATACGGCATTATTATTCCTAAGGGAATTTCATATGTCAGAAAAGAAATTCCTCTTATTCTTGAGGATGCTGAAAATTCATTAACAAGCTTGTTTAGAGAATTGCTTTCTGAGCTTTACGATGAAATGGTTCACCTTGATGAACGTGTCAGTACCTTAGAGGGAAAACTGGAAATGATTTGTCGACAAAATGAAGACTGTCAACGCCTTCTCTCAATCCCAGGTGTTGGATTGCTCAGTGCCACAGCTTTAATAGCGGCGATTGGTGATATTTCCGTGTTTAAAAATGGTCGTGAGTTAGCGGCTTGGTTAGGACTGGTACCGAGACAGCATTCTACTGGAGGCATACCCACTTTGATGGGAATCAGCAAACGAGGAGACTGTTATCTACGAACGTTATTGATTCATGGAGGGCGCACAGTCGTTCGAGTCGCTCATTTATATACTGATAAACGGAATTTATGGATCAATGAGCTCGATCAACGACGAGGAAAAAATATTTCTGCTGTTGCAGTGGCAAATAAGAATGCACGTATTGCATGGGCTTTGTTAAGCAAAAAAGAATGTTATAAGTCAATTGTTATATGATTTGTAATAATCAATATAACGAGTAATTCAAAAGTGGTGGTACAAACACAGCCTTTTTGAATATAAGAAACGATAAATTTCTTACAACCAAATTGTGTGGATAAATTTAAGTGATGGCATAAAAGGTAATACCTGCATTCCTTAAAATCTGGCGGGGTCTCGGGCTCATAAGAAGCCGAAGACTTGATGAGGTGGGAATGCGCTAATTCCATCAGGGCCAGAGGTAGTAAAAAAAACTCATTTTAAGGCCGGATATATGGGAGCAATATTTCTTTATGTTACGAACTAATTTTTCTTGCAATACGGGGTGGACCATATATGACCCCCAATACCGCAGAGTCACAAAAAATTGGACATCATCCCGGTTGGCTTGTATGGATGATGCAGGTGACGAGGGCGGCATTTCAAAGCCGAGCCAACATAAGTTGCGGACCCCACTAGCCACACCCCCGTCAGGAAATTATAGTATAGTTTCTTAACAAGGGTGTCATCTACTAAATACAATGGTAGACCCCGTCGTTTTTCTGGTTGGTGGAGATACCGGGGGAATCCGCTTGCAAAATATGACAAGCCATTTATGATTCGCTCCGCTCATCAGCAACGGTTTAAATTAAAGGCTATAAATTTTTAATATCAATTGCAAAACTTATGTTTTAGTACACACCTCAATTAACACGTTAAAAGATCTTTGGGGCGCTATGCTGGCTTCCCAATTGCGCCGTAAAACCGCTTCAATGCGTGCTACTCCAATGGTTTGTACCAAGAAATGCAGGCGGCGTTCACCGCCTGCACCTATTCCATCGAGTGCCGAAACAAAGTCATCAGCGACTTTTACCAGATTATCTGACGTTTGCAGCTCCCATCGATAGCCAGTAGTCGGATTTTCCGGTAACTTAAGAATGATTGAATCATCTATTGTTGCCGACACTAGATTGCCATTTTGCGCTTCAGTCAATATTATTTTTTGCACAGTATTCACTTTTACCAAACATACACTTCGTGAATTTTTCCACCAGATTCCTCGCGATAGCTATAGTTCGTTTGAGTCTGCTTGGCATGCGCAGACAACATACTTAAAGCAACCACGGCACTATCGGAATTGTCAGCAAGTTTTTTCCAACCGACATTAGCAATGTATACCCAAGAGTTTCTATTTTGATTCCTACTCCAAAGCGCACTAACACGCTTATTATTTAACCAAGCAGTAACCCCACCTTCTTCTGCAGCTGCCATCGACGCAGGAGGAGGGGTAAGTGTTGGTTCGCCAATAGCTGTTTCAGCCTCAGTCTCAGATTCAGATAAGTTGTTTGCTGGTGGCATTAAAGTTGGTTTAATATCGCTCATCGTATTATCTCCATCGAATTGATTAAGTTTCAACGGCGGTTCCACGCTTGGCGTGTCGGCCACCGCTGCTAAAGTTAGCCCCTCATCGAGGTCTTGCTCCGTTTTACATTCGCATTCACTCATAATTTGACCCTCCTTTTAAAATACGTAGACCTGTTTGAGTATACTGTTTTCTTGATACACATTGACCTTACTTTTAGACAGCTTAGCGCTCGCAAGCTGAGTTAGCATATCCAAGAAAATATTGTCGTTGTCATATGCAATCCGTCGCCAGCCAGTATCACTCAAATACACCCAGGCATTACGATTAGAATTATTCGCCCATAAACCAATTACTTTTACCCCATTTAGCCAACCTGTTTCAACTATCTTGTCAACAGCCCACATTTTGGCATCAATACCACATTGACCATAAGCGATCCGAAAATACCCCTGATCACCCCAGTTAGAGCCCCAGCTATTTTTACAAATCCAGTATTTCTCTGCATCATTGTAGCCTACACAGCAAACACAATGACCACCAGCAACTCCACCGCTAACGTGTCGATATATGCCACTACGGTAAGAAAAGAAATCGTTATATACTGTAAATGCACAAGACAAAGGACCTTGTGTCGAAATCCACTCCTTCATGGCCGCTACTGAAGTAATTGCATGCCAATTAGTAATCTTAGTAAGTCGACTGCTCCAGTTCGAACAACGATTGCTACAATTTTGATCCCCAGGGGTATAGGGGTAGCATGCTTCATCTACTACGCCATTAGTCTTAAAAGCATCCAACCCTTTATCGCACCACCAGCCATTCGAACAATTTCGTCCTT
Source organism: Methylomarinum sp. (assembly GCA_030641565.1). Lineage (GTDB taxonomy): Bacteria > Pseudomonadota > Gammaproteobacteria > Methylococcales > Methylomonadaceae > QPIN01. Next base: position 5,800 of record DAOWHF010000124.1, on the reverse strand, counting down.
GAGCTCGTGCAATACAATAAAAAAGTTCCGCTTCTGAATGGTCAACTGCCAAGTTTGCGTTTTTTCTTTGGCGACGGAAAGTACCTTCAACTGTTGCTACACTGCCAAAAGCCACACAGGAACCACATCCACCTTGATCCTTAACCGATGTGATAAAATTTTTACCATTTACATTGCGCAAATCATAGCTGGCAGGAGCTGCTCCTGCACTAGTAATAGCTTGATCGTCACGGTTAACTGCTGCTAATTGCTCTCTTTGTTCAAGAGACTCTCCGGGGGGAGGAACAGCACCTAGACGTAAACGTTTTTCTTGATCGGATAATTCAGAAACACTGGTAATACCAGCTACCCAATTTTCGCCGGCTTGATTAATTGCTCCTTGAAGCGCGGCACTATCAATTTTTTCTAGTGTCATAATGATACTCCTAACGTTAAAGTTAGATGAAAATTAGCATCTGCGAGTTTATATAAAACATTCTCAACAGCGCATAGTTTTAAGGGGTGTATATGAACCATTTCTTAACGGTGTTTTATAGTGTCCGGTGTAGAACCTGAACATCATCAGGTAAAAAACAGCTTTTTTCCTATTATGATGTGCAGTTCATAATCAAATAAATTAGGATTTATTTGAACTTCTAAGATTGTAAACTTAGTTTCCACAAGCTCTGAAACCCAGCAAAAAATATAGCTTTCAGGTTAAGTTATTCACGATTCGACCTGTCCAGGACGAACGATTAGATTTGACACTTATCTAATTTCAATTAAGTAGATAGCTAAAATACTAACCCTCGAATAAAAGTCTATAACATTCCTAATTAAAAACAATATGTACAAACACCTATATGCAAGCACAAAATTTCGGGAAATGTGGGGTTTAATTAGGATTATTTATCTAGTATTTAAGTTGAGTTTTTTGCTTAAGTATAGTTCTTTGCTTAAGTATAGTTCTTTACCGTAACGCATTTAGCATCGTTGCCGACATGTGAAATAACTTATCCAACTATCTTACGACCGAGTTTGACAAAGACAAGACAGGTATGATGTGAAAACCATTGGTTTTCAAACTTTACGAATTTATGTGCCGGAGGCAAGCCTCTGAGTTTTGCTTCGCGATCAATTCAGAGTGTTCATATAGCATACGCCAATGAAATAAAGAAAGTCATATGGACCATATATGACCCCGTCGTTTTTGATAAAAGGTGCGTTTGCAAAACATCTCCGGAATGTTGATAATTAAATCCGATAATTACTGAATCATTCGTGGAGGTCCCAGTGAGCATTACACTTTTACTCATTATTATTATTATTTCGTATTGCATTATCCAAAGCGGTGCCATCGCTCTGGAAATGACAGGGGTCTCTTTCTCGATTGCCAGATTCCAAGCATTATCTGCTTTTACCGGGACAGGCTTTACTACTCAAGAAACGGAGAGAATCGTCAATCATCCTGTCCGAAGAAAAATTGTCAGCTTTCTTATGATTCTGGGGAATGTCGGTATAGTTTCGATTATTGGAGCCTTTATTTTTTCATTTGGAGAAACAGGATTGTTTCATCCAATGATTACTCTGATCATTATTTGTATAGCGCTTGTCGCTCTCTATAATATCGCCATGCATAAAACGGTAGATAAAAAAGTATACGAAACTATTCGACAAAACTTAAGAGCAAGACTACATATTGAGAAGGTCCTAATTGAAGAAATCATTCGCCAACCTGGGGGTTATAGCGTTGCGTCGGTTATTGTCGTCAAGGACTCCAAAGTTGCTCAACATACATTGGAAGATTTGAGTTTAAAAGATAGCAAAATAATTGTGCTTTCAATTGAAAGAGATGAAACCACTATTTCACAACCGGGAAGTAAAACTCAAATAAAAGAAGATGATCGATTAATTTTAGAAGTTACGCATTGACGACAGATTGAAATTCTGGATTTAAATGATTCATATTTGGCATAAACGTTCCAATAAATGAAGCAATTACATCTTTGAATAAATTTCGCTGTACGCTATAGCAATTATTAATCACTTCTGCAAAGCTCAGTTTTTGTAATTGAACGAATCCACAAATCGCAGCAAAAAGGTGATTCTTGATGGCGCCTTTACTGCGAACCTGGAATCGTTCAATATTGCATACCTGCTTTATTGCACGATGATATTTCTCAATCTGCCAATGCCTATCATGTTGTTCGGTAAAAGCTTTATTGTCAAAATCGGTTGTTTTCTCTTTGTCAGGTAGTGAGCTTATATAATGGCGAACTTGGTCTTTCAAGGTCGTCCGAAATAATTTTACATACCCAAAGTTTTTGAGCCAAACCATTAAACCATCTTCTGGAACTTCCAGTTGCTTAACTTGAACCCATGAACCTTTTTCAATGGAGACTAAGCGGTTACTTTCCAGTGCAAAGAGTAATCCTATCTGATGATTTCTTATCAATTTAAGGTTACTCACACAACTGTACCAGCTATCTCCCGTTACAAAAGCAGGCTCAAGTCCCCAAGCTAATACTTCGGTCAGCATGTCTTGAAAATAGTCGTTTTTTGTCTTTCCTTCAGTTTTATCAACTACCCGAAAATTAAGAGGCTGGTGCTTCCCTTGAATATCGGTGTAATACAAAGTGACAAGATTGATTCCTTTAACTGCTCGGTGATGCTTACCTGACCAAAAATGACTGACAAGCGCCATATACTGACTATAAGGTTTATCGAGTACACTATCGTCTACACTCAAGGTTCCACCCTTTAAATTCAACGAGGGACTGGCTTCATTGTATAAGTCTCGTCCAGTATAAAGCTCACGGTTCAGAAATCGGTTTACGCTATCGTGCGAAATAGACATCACTTCTCCTAATCGTCGACAACTAGCCTGTTTTGGTTCACTTAATAAAAAACCAATATACATGGGTAATGTACAAAGGGCTGTTGATGGACGTGTTATTTCTCTTATCAAGGCTTGGCCTTCCACTGGCTTTGGTGTTTTTAATGTTCATAGTTTAACATTGCCTGTCAATGCGTAACTTCTATATTAGATCAATTGTTCAAAAAGGAGTTTGAAAAATACAAATTCCAATTACAAGAAAAAGCCACATTGTTAAAAACTTCATTATCAATTTATGCCGAAGAACAAAATATTGCTAATCAAAGGATAGATAATCAAAAATCCGGTGCTATTCACCAAGTCTATTCTGGAATTTGTAATGTTGCTCGTCCTATTACAAGAATTATTGCTGGTTCCCCTTTTGTTTCAAGTAATGATGAAGATCATATTAGTTTCTATAGAGAAAAAGCAGAACAAGCGCATGCAGCTTCAGGGGTACTTTTTTACTGGTTAATCATGCAATATATTTTGATGAACCAACGTATAAACAGATAGCAGATTTTTCCAGCGAGTCTGCATTTGCTGTTGCGGATTTTTTAAGGGTTATAAGAAAAAATGATGCTGCACTTATTCAAACTTCTGAACTATTAGAAAAAATTGAAAAAGAGAAAGTAAACATTACCGTTATTTATCAGGAAAGACTAAAAACCAAGCAATATGAATTAATAAAAAAATTCCGAAATTTACTAGGTATAGCACGGTAGGGGTCTTGCAATAAAACATGATTGTAACCTGACCCTAAACACATTCGTCAGCCCAACCTACTGTGCTGATGCTGCAAATACCTTATGTCACAAGTAAAGGAGTGATGTATGAAAAGATCTCGTAAACCATTCTTCAGTAGCAGTAAGGGAGGTATATCAAAAACAAGAAAAAAATTTTCTAACCTAAATTATTGGTCAGCTATAAAATCATTATTTTCGATTGCAGTTAAAACAAGACCACCTTCAAGTTTTAATTATTTATTATTTTCAGGGATTTGTTTCGGAAGCTTATTTATTGTAATAGGGGTTGTGCTATTGATTCATTTTGAAGTGAATGATCATAGGACCATAATATTATTTTCTATTCTTTATTTTATTTATGGGTTCTGTATTACATTAATTCAAAATATATACCTAATCCCATTAGGAACGGCTAGAGTATTTTTTTTGATTACCTTTGTATTCTTTTTTTTATTAACTAACTTATTGGCAAGTTGGCTCGAGTTTGACTTCATCCCATGGGAATAAAACAGCACTGTAGGCTGGGCTGACGAAAGGAAGCCCAACCTACAGTGCTTATGAGTTATCAATCCCTCTCTTTAACCCAGATTTTTCCAGCTGGGCTCATCGCTAATTCCCAATCTTCTCCGTCACCTTCGACATCAATTTCATATTCAACACGTCCATCCGGATGACTAATTTTTTCTGCCTTCTCAATACTTAGTTTTTTAAAAGTTTGTTTGAGTGTTTTTATAATAGGCTGGGGGATTTCTGAAATTTCAATTTCTTCTTCATGGCCAAAATGGTGGCCTTGAGCATCAAATAACGTTTCGTGTTTCTTGCCGTTAGTTTTAAATTTAACTTCATAAAGCACCATACCAAAATGCAGTTCTTTATCGACTTCGATTTTTTTTGCATCAGGATGCTCTGCTTTCATGCTTTTGATAACAGCTTCTGGCACGTCAGAAAATTTGAGATTGCTGGCCTGTGCTGAAAAAATCGGTAAAACAAGCATTGCAATTAATGATGAGATTATTTTTTTATTCATATTTGTTTTATTTTCATTGTAAATGATGATGGGTTACAGTTTAGCACGGTAGCTTGGGCTGATAAATTCAAGTCCATTAGGCCTTGCCATATCGCCCCGTCCCGTAATTATCAGTAACCCAAGACCCTTTCCATTTTTCTTGATTAAAGGATGCTCACAAAGCCTTTGCGTGGCCTAAGCCATCACTCATTTACAGATTTGGGTAACATGTAGAAAACCAGAAAAACACTTTCTTAATGCGACATAATCCACATGTTGCTCGCCGGTCAGCATGTCGCTTTCAGGCACATGCAGACAACCGGATAGCTTCGGTGTTTTTCAAGATTGAATAAATAAAGCCTCTATTCTTTAACACGAATAATTTTTCATGCATTCCTTTTGTATCATTTTCACCTAAAAACCCGATACCTCCCTGAAAACAAGAACAATTCACATGCATTTAATATGGATTTTAGTCTAGGGGGGTAACTAAGCTGAATCAAATGGTATGTTATTCCTGGTAAATTTTATCAACCAATGATTTAAACCAACTAGGTCTAAAAATTACAACATAAATACCAATAAGACTCGTGGTTGGAACAGGCCCCACCCCGAGAATTGCTAATATAATGAGTACAAATAGCGTTTTTATTCTTAATAACATAATTAAGTTTGATTTATTTAACCTGAATCTATAACTTCAATACAGATAACAGGCCGCAATAATATGGACAAATGCAATTGTCCAAAATTTTTTCATGCACGTTTCTAAATAGTCGGTTAAATATTCACAGCCAATCGTCTGGCACCCCAGTTTCCCGGTTGAGATTCAAATATGCCAGCACATTCGGTACCACAAGCTGAACATTTACCCTCTGCTGTCAGCTGCCATTCGCTGAGTTCATACCAGTCTCGACCAATCAACAATGCGCCACAATGATGACACCAGGTACTGTCCCCCGATTTGTCATGCATATTACCGACATAAGCATATTTCACCCCATTATCTAATGCAATCTGCCTTGCTCTTTTGACTGTTTCTGGTGGTGTTGATGATTTATTCAACATTTTCCAGTCAGGATGAAATACCGAGAAATGCATCGGTACATCTGGCCCCAAATGCTCGACTACCCACTGAGTCATCTGCTGAATTTCAGCTTCAGAGTCATTTTCTTCCGGTATAATTAGTGTAGT
>DAOWHF010000125.1:0-3001 GCA_030641565.1 Methylomarinum sp. | reverse complement strand
TAGTTAGCTTGCTTAACCTGTTCAACTAAATGATCAACCCCAAGATTGTTAAAGCCCATACGATTAATAATCGCTTCATGCTCAGGTAATCTAAATAAACGAGGTTTAGGATTTCCGGGTTGTGGTCTCGGTGTTACCGTGCCTATCTCAATAAATCCAAAGCCTAAGGCAGCCAGTGCAGAAATATGGTCGCCATTTTTATCTAATCCTGCGGCTAAACCGACGGGGTTTTTAAACTCCAGTCCCATTACATTAACTGGTTTACCCTTTGTTCTGGGTTTGCTTAAAGCCGATAACCCCGTTTTATCGGCAAAGTCCAGCAGCTTTAATGTCACATTGTGAGCAAGCTCAGGATCAAGGGAAAATAGGGCTGGACGGAGTAAAGGATATAAGTTCATAGTATTTAGTCGCTCTTAGCCCTCTCCTGCTGGAGAGGGTTGGGTGAGGAGGTTTAAAAAGGGTTCTTTTTATAATTGTAGGCCGGACTAGATTTTTTGTGTAAGAAAAACTGTAACTCGACCTACGTTAGTCTGTAGGGAGAAGGATCAACACAAGGCTTTCTTTCTAAAATCAAATCAGCCATTAACCGAGCAGAAGCTGGTCCCATCACTAAACCGTTTCTAAAATGTCCGGCATTAATACTTAGATTTTTAATTTCTGGGTGCTTATCTATATAAGGTATCCCTTGTTTTGTTCCTGGTCGTAAACCTGCCCAATGATGAGTTATGGGAAAGTTTTTCAAAGCAGGAAACAACTCAGTTGCAAAGCGTGTTAGCTTGTCTTTGCTTTCATTTGATGTGCTCTTATCAAACTCAGTGTGTTCTACTGAGCTACCTGCTAAAATTTTTCCATCGCGACGAGGAATCAAATAATGCTCGTTATCTAGCACCATGTGTAATAAAGTCTCAGACTTAGCATCAAATAATAGCATTTGCCCCTTTACAGGTGCAATATCAGGTGAGTGAGGATCGTTGGGTAATAGTTTTTTGCTTAGCTCTGCGGTCCAGGCACCTGTACAAATAATTAACTGATTAACGTCAATATTTCCTTTGTCTGTTATTAGAGATTTAATTTGCCCATTATTAATGGTTGCATCAAGTACCGCACAGTTTTCTATAAAAGTAACTCCGGTGCCAAGCAAATAAGCTTTTAAAGATTTTAATAGTCTTGGGTTGCGAGCTTGCGCAATATTAGGCAGCCATAAAGGATTGTCTAGTTGCGTGTTCAGGCCATTAAAAAGTGAGCTGTCTGCGCTTTTATAAGGAATCTCATACTGATCACACCAGGCCGTTGCCAGCTCGATATCAGGGTTTTTACAGATCAGTAGGCCGCAGTCATACCATTCAGGGTCTATTTGTGTGGCTTTAAATAGATCATTTGATAAAGCAGAGTAATTTTTATTACTCTCTATAACCAGAGCGCTGATAGCTTTTGGCTGCCGCCATGGATAAAGTGGCAGTAAAATGCCGCCACCAGCCCAGGAAGACTCTTTACCGGATAGGGATTTATCGATAAGGCTGACGGTATAACCAGCTTTAACAAATTCTCTGGCTGTTAATAAGCCAATCGCACCGCTTCCTATAATGGTGATATCTGAGGTATTGGACATGTATTTTGAACGAGAGTTTGAAAGAGTAAAAGTAGCCAGCAATAAAGGCTGGTGCGCATAGTATACAGTAGCTGTATCAAGGAAGTAGCTGTTGTTTTTTTTCTACAATGATATATTAAAGATTATTAATATGCTGTATGTTACTGAAAGAAAAGGAATAAAAAAATAATACTAAAACTTGTAAGGAATTAAATTAACTGCTACTATTACCCGCGTAAATCATTATTTTGTTGTGTGTCGGCAAATAATTTATAAAAATAACAACCTCTTGAGGGGAAATCGATGATCAAAAGAACAAAGATAGCGCTGAGCGTAGCAACAGCGTCTTTAACACTAGCTGGAGCAATGGTTTCTCCACAAGCGGCTGCTCAAACACAAGCAGAAGCAAATGCTAAAAAAACAGCGGCTTTAGAGTCACAAGTTAACGAAATGGCAACAATGATGCAAGCAATGCAAGCAGAATTAAGCCGTGTAAAAACAATTACTGCTAACGCTGCTGATACAACTAAAGTACAAGAGCTGGATCAATGGATGGCTTCTGTCAAGAATGCACCTGTTCAGGCTGCGGTTAAAGAGCATGCTTTCCTTGTTCGTGGTGGTTGGATGCATATGAGTGATAATCGTGGTTCTACTTCTGATGCGCTTAATGCCGGTACCGGGGTAGGAACAGATATTCTGACCAGTACAGTGGATAAAGATGCCTTCTATTATGGTGGTGCGATCGATTTCAATATGAATAATGATCTATTCGGTTTGATGGATGACGTGTCTTTTGGAATTGAATTAGGTATTGAATATTCTGAATTAGGTGACAGAAAAGAGAGTGGCTTGACTAGAGCTATTACTGCATTAGATGCAGATGCTACCGGTGGTGCAGGTTCTGTAGGTGCGGGTGCAAACTTACAAAAAAATGTAACCGTTAACATGTTAAGAGTTAGCGCGGCACCTAAAATCAGATTCATGCATGGTAGCAAATTAAGACCTTGGATTATTCCTTTAGGTTTAGATTTAAACATCATCAGTCCTCCATCTGATGCGGTAACCGTATTGAACTCAGGTATGCAGTTTGGTACTGGTGTTGATTATGAGATTCTACCTAATATTATTGCTGGTGTTGATGGTCGTTATCACTGGACTCCAGATGATGTTGATGGCGTAGATACAGATGGCTTCACATTAGGTGGGTCTATCGGTTTTAAATTCTAAGTTTTTTAAAACTTAAGGAAATCCTAAAAGGGAAGGTGTTAAAACCTTCCCTTTTTTTGTGTCTAATTAAAAAGACTTTCTATTTTTGTAAAGCGCTATCGTCTCTACTGACTGCGTGATTTCGAATAAAAAATATTCTCAGTGAGGACTGTAAATTTTAGGCTTAATACAATAGGCGGAGTTTGT
>DAOWHF010000036.1:0-11939 GCA_030641565.1 Methylomarinum sp. | reverse complement strand
GTTTCGAAAAGTACTGATAACTTCTATCAGCTGCATCTTTTTACTGAATCATGCCTTTTAATCTAAGGTATTTTTTTACGAAAAATTGCCAATAGAAACGGCGACTTATTAAACTTTCTTTTGCTTGATTACAGCAGATTATCCATTTTTCTGTGTTTCGACCAGATAAACCGATCCTCTCCATTGTTCGCAAACTTATTTTTTCATTATCCAGTCAAACGCCTATTCCCTGTATTTAAGCTGAATCCATGGCTTGGCTACGGCACAAGTCTATAAAATGCGAGACACAAACCATAAACATCTAAAATAATCCTGTAATATCGTCTTATACGAATACATATAGCAGAAACATTTTATGCTGATTTCATTTTTTCAACAATTTCTTGGTTTGCTGGGGCGTTGGCTGATCCATTCTACTGCGTCCTTCTTTGCTGTATTGCAATTTACCTTAACTACCTTTAAACGTGGATTTTTATACCATAGGCAATACCCTAAAAGTAATATCATTAAACAATCGATGATTAGCCAAGTTATTTTTAGTGGTATTGATGCACTATTCCCCACCTTTTTTATTCTTAGCCTGTTAATTGGTGTTAGCGTAACGACACAACTTATTTTATTTTTACAATCTTTTAGCAGTGAAAATGAAGTGATTAGCCTTTTAACTCAACTAGTTGCATTGCAACTAAGCCCGGTATTAACTGCAATTGTACTGATTGCTCGATCAGGGTCTGCAATTTCTGTTGATATGGGTAATATGAGCATCAACCATGAAATAAAAGGATTAGAATTACTAGGGATAGATCCTTACATTTACCTTGCTTACCCGCGTTTAATCGGTTTAGCTATTTCACAAATAGCATTGTCTGTCTATTTTTCAATCTCTACCATGTTATTTGGCATCTTTTTCTCTGGCGTACTAGACTCCCCCTCTAATTTTAAATATTTTTATATTTTAATTGACTCGTTCAATGCCACTCAGTTGATTCTATTTTTAATCAACAATGCTATCTGTGGCATTACCATTGCGGCTTATGCCTGTTTTGTCGGTTTAAATGTAAAAAAGTCTGTTACCGAGGTACCTCAAGCCACTCAAGAAGCCATAGTTAAAAGTTTACTGGCTATTCTTTTTATTAACGCTTTTTTCGCATTTCTTTAATATGTCTAAATCGTCTACTTTAATACAGATAAATGAAGCCGTTCCAAGCGAGTCTTACCCTGTACTAAATTGCAGCATCCAGATGGCTTCCTTTGTGTGCTTTAAAACCTACCAACGAGTAGGGTTAAATGTTTATTTACAAATGCTAGCAAAACAAATTGCGCCATTTTCAGGCACTATTGATTACGCAAAACCTTTGTCTATTGCCTATATTGATGAAGAAATTCAATTAATATCGACTTTATCTGGCTTAGACAATCTAAAGCTCGCCGCAAAATATCATCAATTAGAAACTATGAAGTGCATTGACAAGCGCGCAGAACAATTACTAAAACAGTTTAATTGTCAGCGTGTTGCTAACAAGTTACCTGCGTTTATGTCTAATTTAGAAAAGCGTTTATTACTGATTGCCCGCGCACTCATGTTAAATCCAGATGTTTTATTTATTGAAAAACCATTTCAGGGATTAAATAGATATGAGCATAATATTTTAGGCGATCATTTAATCTCTTTGCTGTCAGAGCTAAAAATAACCATCATTTGCAGTGATACAACCTTAGGGTTTACAAAAAAAGCAGCGCAACAAATTATCTATTGTGATGACAAGGTTTTTTACGACTACAATCAATGGGAGCATTTTAAGAAAAATCATAACGAATTATTTACGGCCTAATGAAAGAAAATAAACCGAATGTGCACTACATCCATTATTTAAGTCAAAATACCAAAGAACAATTAGTCGGTGCTTTTTTCATTATCGCTTTGTTGACTATAGGTGGCTTAATTATAGCCAAAATCCAATCAGCCAAGATGTTCGATGATGTCATTACTTATCATGCCTATATGAAAAATGCCCAAGGTATTAGTACTGAGACTCTGGTTAATATTTCAGGTATTGAAGTCGGTAAAGTTGCGGCTATTGATACAACCGATGACAATAAAATTCATATTGAATTTTTTATTTACAAAAGTTTTGAAAATTTAATTCGTACTGATTCTGTCGGTGAATTAAGTAAACTCTCTATAGTTGGCAATGCCATTATTATTATCAATGCCGGATCACCATCGCTGCCTTTATTACCCGCCGAGTCAATCATAAGCATTAAAGAACCTTTTACCACAGATGATTTAATTGAAGGCATTAAACCCGTCATTAATGACTTAGAAATCACCATGTCTAAATTGGCTGAAATTATCGCTATTATTGACCCTCAATCGCTCAAAAATAGTAGCGAAAGCTTAGTCAATATTATGAAAAATACAGAGAACATCACTCATCGTATTAGCTCAGGTCAAGGCATGTTAGGAAAAGCGATTTATGATGAACAACAAGCGCAAGCATTTACAGATACACTCAACAACTTTGCCACCTCTTTAAGCAAAATTGAGCAACGCATTAATGAAACAGGCCCTGTGATTAAAAATTTAACACTCTTAAGTGCTGAGTCTCAAATAATGGTGTCCGATATCAGACGCTCTTTAGATAAGCTTGAACAAGTAGCGAATCACTTACCAACAATGGTTGATGATACCCAATCACTGATTCAATCAACTGAAGAAACAGTACAAAACTTACAACGAATATGGCCCCTATCATCGACCATTCAACAGCCAGATAATGCATTATTAATAGATGAAGAAGGTTCACTACATGACTAAAGCCTTACTCATTATTTTGCTATTATCCCTAAATGCCTGTGCTAGAAGACAAGATATACGTCCCCAGCCCATCATTCAATCTGAACAGATAATGCGGCAAGGGCTAAAGTTCTATCGGCAAGATAGTTATATACAAGCTATACAGACTTTTAATAAAGCCTTATTGTTATACCAAAGCTTTGATGATCAAAATGGTATTTTATTAGCCAAAATTAACTTAATTGAATCTGCTTTAGCCATCAGCCTTTTTGATCTTGCCAAGCAAACCCTAGACTCACTACCCAGCAGAATGCTTTTAGATGAGTCTTTAAAAAATAAGGTTCTCTTATTAACAGCCCATAGCTTCTTCTTACAAGAAAACTATGAGCAGGCTCTTAAAACAATACAGCCTTTATTATCACAACTTCCAGAGATTAATACCCCGCTAAGTCGTAAACAAATCAATTTACTGTTAACCCAAACAAAATTTGCTATTTTTGCTCAGTCAGCTGAGGCAAGCCAGTGGTTTGAAAAGCTCAACAAGGTGATACTTGATAATTCGCAGCTTACTATTTCGCAACAAGCATTATTTAAACGCCTTGCGGCTCATATCGCCTTACAACAAGAACAGCATCAACAAGCAATAGCTCTAATGCAACAATCAATAAATTTGTATAAGACAAAAGCTAACCGCCGAGCGATTGCAACTTGCCTAGAGGAAATGGCACAAATTTACTTGGCTAAGAATAATTATCCAGCTGCACGAGAAAGGCTCACACGAGCACTTGCTATTAGACAATGGTTAAAAGACCAATATAGATCTACTGATTTAATTAACAAATTAAAACGCCTAAGCATTGAGCATGAAACGACTTCAGCAATTGACTTGAAGTAACAATCACAGCATTGAGCTTTTAAATCTGCACAGACAGTGCGTATTCATATGCTTCAGGAAAATCGATTAAAGCCGCTTCTTTTGATAGTTGCATTTTTACAAATAAACCAAATTGAACTTGATACTTCATCTTGCCAATTGCCAATGGTCCAATACTGTTAAAAGAACAATTATTCAATTCAACAGGTTTATTAAAATCTTGTGTTTCCACCCCATTTATACCACTGGGAGGAACAGCATTGGTATCAGCAACCAATAACAATTTATCCGCGCTGACCAACTCCGTAATATCCAAAATCCTAACGCCAGCCCTAGCCGCGCACACCACTACTTCTATATCTTGCAGTGCGTCAATTTTTTCCTGTTGAGATAAAGCAGAAGTCCATGCAACATCCACTTGGTAGCGATCACAAAAGCGTGCCGCTATCCTCTCATCATCATCTGAAGTCAGTTTACACAAACGTGTGTCTGCACCTTGCCGAGCAGCCAATACAGCTGTAGATAAGCCCACAGGGCCAGTACCAAACACTGCTACTTTACGCCCTTTCAAACCTCTACCGTGAGTCTCTATCAATGCTTTTTCAATCAAAGATACTACGCTGGCCGAGGTTGTATAAGCACCATTAGGGTCAGCAAAAACTCCCACCTGAAAATCACCCACCATGGCTTTTTTGGCATATTGAAACATATCTGCAGCTAAATGAACGTCTCGGCCAGCTATAAAGATTCCAGTGTCATTAAATCGCTTAGGAGGGCGGGCAAATATTGCATCCTGAACCATTCCCTCCACCTGTTCAGATTTAATATTGGCAAAAGGTAGAATTTGATTATAACCAGCATCTGCGGCAATGCTCACATCAAACGGACTAATATTATCGATGGGCGTTAAGATATAAAGAATTTTCTGATTCACTAACTGCACTTCCTTTTGTTATTGATAAACCATATATTTCAATGCGTTAAAAACAAACTTTAACGGAACTGATCATTCTATACCAAAACCACTAAACCATACTAGCAGTAAGATAATTTTGACTTAATAGATTAGAAATCTCATTCTTTCCCTCTAAATACATCACACCGAAAAGATGCGCTTCGTTCCTTCAGCGCATCCTATATCACTACCTTAATCGCAGTGACTCTTTACATTATGATCGTTATGTTTTTCGTAGCCTTTATGTAACAATGAGAAATCAAGCTAAACGTGCCAATGCTTCTCTTAAAGTAATATAAGGTATTAACTCAGGGGATGAAAGTGTGTTGATTTTTTGATAAATAGCTTGATATTGCTGTAATTTCTGTTTTTTGCTGTAGTCAGAAAAATAATCAGTACAACTGACTTGCGCTTTTATCATTGCTTTAATTATCTCTCCAGTCATCTGCTTCATGCCATTTTTTAGCTCCAGGCATACTTGTTTGTCCCAGTAATCATTTAACTGAATTTCGCTTAAATAGTCATACACTTCATCAAGCCCCAAAAATTCATTGGTCTCTCTATGCATCTGCACAATCTGTGTAAATGTTTGTTTTGTTTCAGCCGTTAAGGTCACGATATGAGGAAAATCTTCAATATTTTCAATAAAAATAATTTCCTCAGCTAATGCATGTGTGATCCCCATTTGCTGATAGTGTTCTATTTGTTTGTCATACCGAGCTGAGGTTAATAAATTCTGCTGAAATAACTGTCGGTATTCCTGCAAGTACATTTTGTAACAGTCTATGGTCTCTTCTGATGGAGTGATTTTTCTTTCATTAAGCAGTGCCCATCGACAAAAAGCAGACAATTTTTTTTCAATTATTTGTAATAAAGCATATTGCTGATCAGTCGAAATTTTATTATCCAGGTTAAAAAGTTGCTGCCTTAATTTATCAGCCTCTAATACCTGATCGAAGGTCAAATAGCATAAACAATGCTCAAGTAAATCATTTTCATAATCTGGACTCAATTGTAAAAACAGACATCCCGCCTGATTGATAATTTTATTACTGATACAGGTCGCTTTAATTTCTCTGGCCAAGGGATGAGATACTGCATCATCAGCATAATTTTCGCTTACTTGCTTTGGAAAATAGTCCAGTAAATAAGGCTTCAAATAATCAGCTTGCAGAAAATCGGTTTGCTCCAGAAGTTGCTGGGTCAAAAACATTTTACTGGCAGCTAATAATACTGCCAGCTCCGGACGGGTTAACTGTTGTGGTTGCCTGGCAAGCACTTCTTTAGCGTGTGCAAATGATTCTAACTTTCGATCTAAATAATTGAATGTATCAAGCTGTTCAGCTAATTGTAAATAAGCGCCTATTTGTGTAGAGCAGCGTAACTGTTCCATCGATAAGCAAAGTGTTTGTTTATAGTTATTTTCGAGTACTGACAGACATATTTTTTCAGTTAGTTTATTAAAAAACACAGAATAATCTGTTATCTTTTTTTTCTTATACAGATTCATCAGTAAAATCTTCAGATTGACTTCATGATCAGAAATATCAACACCTGCTGAATTATCAATGGCATCGGTGTTGATCCGGCCAACTGACAAACTATACTCAATACGTGCTTTTTGGGTAAACCCTAGGTTAGCCCCTTCACCGACCACACTGGCACCAAGGTCACTGGCATCTACACGGACTAAATCATTATTCCTGTCACCTACCTCTGTGTGAGTTTCTGTACTGGATTTTACGTAAGTACCAATTCCACCTAACCATAACAGCTCAACCTGGGCTTTAAGTAAATAACGAATTAAGGTTTCACCATCTACCTTACTGTACCTTATACCTAACCATTTTTTCAGTTCCATAGAAACAGGTATGTCCTTGGAGTCTCTTCTAAAAACACCACCTCCTTCTGAAAGGAGTTGACGGTTATAGTCATTCCAGCTTGATCCGGGTAATTCAAATAAACGTTTGCGTTCCAAAAACGAGCTGTGCAAATCAACAGGGTTAGGATCAATAAAAATGTGTTCTCCACTAACAGCGGCTAATAGCTGTATAACTTGTGACAACAACATGCCATTACCAAACACATCACCATCCATGCTGCCTATGCCCACTACGGTAAAAGCTTGTTGCTGTATATCTTTGTCCAATTCACGAAAATGTCTTTTGACACTTTCCCAGGCACCTCTAGCCGTAATACCCAGTTTTTTATGGTTATAACCCTTTGAACCACCACTGGCAAAAGCATCTGCTAACCAGTAGCTGTAATTTTCTGCAACTGAATTTGCCAGGTCTGAAAATTGTGCGGTTCCTTTATCCGCTGCAACCACTAAGTAAGGATCATTATCGTCATAGCTGACAATGCCGGGTAATAGACTGACTTTATCCTGAATATAATTGTCAGTTAAATCCAATAATCCCTGAATAAAAGTAATATAGGCTTTTTTACCTGCCTCTCTAAAACAGGCATCTTCACATTCATGCTTTACAATAAAGCCGCCCTTAGCACCTTTAGGGATAATCAATACATTTTTACTCATTTGAGTCTGCATTAATCCCAAAATCTCCGTACGAAAATCATCTATACGATCTGACCAGCGTATGCCTCCCCTTGATATTTTTCCACCCCGTAAATGGATACCTTCCATATCGACCGCATGGATATATATTTCATTTTGTGGTCTAGGGCTGGGCATATCTATAACCCCTAAACTATTTATTTTAAAGGCAATAAAATAGTCATCTAAATCACGCCTAACATGAAAATTACAACGTACAGTGGCGTCAATTAAATTAAACAAGGTGCGTAAGATACGATCATGATTAATATCAACAACAGTTTCTATCTGCTCCGATAATTTTATCCGTAAAGGAAATAAGGCCTGTTCTTCTCGTAGCTGGCTATCTTGCCATTTTAAATCTGGTCTAAAGCGTACTTCAAAATAGTTAAATAGATGTAATACAACTTTTGGATTACTGCTGAGTGCATTATGAAAAGTTTCTAAGGTTGTCTGATAACCTAATTGTAAATAGTAATTTCGATAAGCCCTAAGTACATCAATTTCTTGCCAGTTAAGTCCGGTTAAAATTAACAGCCTGTTGAGTGAATCATTTTCTACTTTGCCACTTAAAACTGCTTGTATCATCTTTAACAGGCGACATCTTAAAACAGCAAAAGAAGCGTATTGAGACTCTGCCGCGGTGATAGTAAAGCTTTTAATAAATACTCTGTTGCCTTCTACAGACAAAGGAAATTGGATTTGATCTATAACACGTAAATTTAAATTCCCGAGAACCGGAAAATATTCGTCTAAATAGCGTTGCTCAAGACTGTAAAAATGAAGCCTGTAATGATTTTTCTCTTTGCCAGGATTTAATAAAGCAATCTGAGTCTGTTTCAGACTTAAAGTTTTTTCAATGGCAAAAATATCACTGACTGCATAACGTGGAGGCATTAAGCTTTGATAATTAGCTGAAAAAACGTTTTGGTATTTATCCCACAAGCCTGAACTTTCTTGCTTACTAACGATTCGCCTAAGCATTTTCTGAAAAATATTTAGCCATCTATTGTCAATTTGACAGCTACTATCAGAACTATTCAGCGCATGAGGCTTCATTAGATTACTCCTAGGTGAGTGCTTTTCTAATTTCCAGAATATTACCATCATCCAGTTTCTTATAGGTGACTGAATCCATCAGTGTCCTGATAAAAAACAATCCCATTCCACCTTCTTTGGGATGATCAAAATCAGGTTTAGGAACTGTTTCAAGATCAAATCCCTGTCCATGGTCATACACTTTAATAATTAACTCTTGTTCCTGAATATCTATGCTTATCCTGACGGTGTCTTTAGGGTTATCAGCATTGGAGTGTTTTATTGCATTGGTCGTTGCTTCAGTCAACACTAAATTTAAGTGATACGCTAAAGCGTCTCTGTCACCGGAAAAATTTTCTAGATCCTTGCCAATATGCTCACCAATACTGCCTATCAAATCAAGATACTTTGTTTGAGTTGGGATAATGACATCAACTTGAAAATTTGCTGTGCTACTCATAATTTTGCCTAGTTGTTGCTCTCAAAAACGTCGTTTAGATCAGTATATATTTCAAATACTCTGTTTAACCGGGTTAATTCAAACATTGATAAAACCTGTTTTTGTACATTGGATAAAGATAATTTCCCTGATTTTGCTTCCGCATGTTTAAAACCAGATAACAAGGCACCTAATCCTGAGCTATCAATAAATCGAACCTGTTCTAACTGCACAATAATATTAATCTCACCTTGCTCAATCATGCGCAAAATATAATCTTTTAAATCTGCTGAATTATGAGCATCTATGCGTTCATTCTTAACAAAAAGGACATTAAAACCACTGATTTTTTCTTGAGTAAGATTCATTTTTATTTCTTTATTGACGGTTACTATCTCATGTAAATTTCATAAATAAATCAAAATAACTTGGAATTTCTGTTACTTATTTAGTCTATTGATCTATAAAAAGTTCATTTTCTTCAATGGGGCGGTGTCGTGAAAATTTTAATTACAGGTGGAACCGGGTTTATTGGTAAAAAATTATGCCGTTTTTTACTGGAAAAAAAGCATCAATTAACTGTTCTAAGCCGTCATCCCAAAAAAGTAGCTTCACTGTGTGGAAACTCTGTTAGAGCTATTAATAACATCAATCAGCTGGCAGCACCAGACTCATTTGACGCAATTATAAATCTTGCTGGCGAAGGCATTGCAAATGCCCGTTGGACAAAAACACGAAAGCAACAATTATTAGACAGTCGAATAGGCACGACAAAACAGCTTATCGCTTATATTGAAAGCGCTGACAAAAAACCTAAAGTTTTAATTAGTGGTTCAGCCGTAGGATATTATGGCAATCGAGGTGCCATAAAATTGTCTGAAGCATCCTCCGCTCACGAGGATTTTTCACATGAACTCTGTGAAAAATGGGAAGCCGTTGCCCAGCAGGCTGAAGATTATGGTGTAAGAGTCTGTGTTATCAGAACCGGACTGGTTATTGGTGATGATGGTGGGTTTCTTAAACGACTATTGCCACCTTTTAAGCTTGGCTTAGGTGGGCCGATGGGTGATGGTCAACAATGGATGTCCTGGATACACCGTACTGATTTTATTGCGATTATCGAAAAACTGCTTGAATCAAGGGTTTTACAAGGTATTTTTAATGTCACAGCACCAGAACCGGTGACTAATGTTGAATTCAGTCAAACCTTAGGGAAAGTATTAAACAGACCTGTTTTTTTATCCATTCCTGCTGTTGTTCTAAAACTATTACTAGGCGAAATGTCAGAACTATTATTAGGCGGACAACGTGTTATGCCTACAAAACTTGAGAAAGCAGGGTTTAAATTTAAATTCGAAACATTAGAGCAAGCATTAAGAGATGTCTTGTAAATATTTATATGCTGTTAGCAGCAACTAGGTGGCACTATGATTCGACTACTCTACATTAGCTCGGCAACCAAGCCGATGACCGATGAACAACTGCTGCAAT
Organism: Methylomarinum sp.; assembly: GCA_030641565.1. Lineage (GTDB taxonomy): Bacteria > Pseudomonadota > Gammaproteobacteria > Methylococcales > Methylomonadaceae > QPIN01. The sequence continues at coordinate 1,788 of DAOWHF010000036.1, read as the reverse complement.
TATTACAAGAATGCCGCAAGTTAAATAGTAAGGAAGGCATTACCGGAATGCTGTTGTATTGTGGTGAATCTTTTATCCAGGTTTTGGAAGGCAATGAAGAAGATGTTGATACGCTATTTAAAGTCATTAAAAAAGACCCGCGCCATACTAATGTAACTGTGCTGGAAAGAAAGAAAATTACTGAGCGTAAGTTTGCCGACTGGAGCATGGGCTTTAAAAATATTTCCGATGCCGATTTGCAAGATGTTAACGGTCTGAATAGTTTCTTCGAAAACGACATTCATTCGGATTATTTTATCCACGAACAAAATATTTTCGCTTTGTTGATGCAACATTTCAGAAAGAAATGCAGGGCACAAAGGGATCATATTGAACTTCCTACCGAAGATGTCAAACCGTTAATACAGTTTCTACACAAATCCATTATTGCCATGGTCAATACGTTAGCCATCTTAATGGTATTCGTTATTGTTGTTGGCGTTTGGGACGTAGTTTATGTCATCTACGAGAAAATGTTTGCGACCCCCGTATTTCATATTGGAATTGGCGATATTTTGCAGACATTTGGCGCGTTTATGGCGGTTTTAATTGCTATAGAAATCTTTGTTAATATCACGCTTTATCTACGTACCGATGTGATCCCGGTAAAACTGGTGGTAGCTACAGCTCTGATGGCCATTTGCAGGAAGATAATTATCTTTGACTTTCATGATTTATCACCCCAATACATCTATGCCAGCGGTGTTGTGGTGCTAGGGCTAGGAATTACCTATTGGCTGGTAGAAAAAATTCATAGCAAGAATGATCAAAGTAACTGAAATAAAGTATCAAAAAATGAGCTGTTAAATTGCTTGAAACTTTTGTTAAAGCAGCGAAAGCAAGCATCCCCTAAGTATGTTAAAGAGTGGGCTGAGACACAAGCAACATATCGGTTTTATGCTAAGAGAGTGCCACATGGGACAAGTTACTCAAAACGCATACATATCAAGTCAAACAACGTATTATAGTCACTGTCATTTTATTCTTACACAGTACAACTGAGATAGATTTTAATGGTCTGGAAACTGAAGATTTAGTACGCTTGTCTTATGATGCACAGCGCGGTATGGATGTGGCATCAAGGAAAAACTAAATCTAATGGAGATCCAGAGAGACCCAAAAGCATCTGAACCGGTTTCCAGAGGACTCAAGACTAAGACTGCGTATATGCTCTGCAAATAGCTCGCAAGCCAGAAGGTCTGAATTATTAGTTGTGTGTAAGGAAATGTATATAACCTCGTTGATTTCTACCAACTCAAATGCATGTTTTCATGACTATCAATCATTTTTAGTGCTTATTTCTTGGTATCATATTACCTCATTATTTATGTGGTAAATACCACATAACCGAATAAATGATCTCCATCCAATATAAAACTAACAACTAGCCATATTCTGAATAAAAAATAAACAAAGGTTCTTCAAAATATGAAAAATACCCTTTCACTTCTACTCGTTATAATATTCTGTCTGAATCTTTCTGTAAGCCATGCAAAACCTGAAATAACAAAACCTGAAATAACAAAACCACTTACTAAGGTTGCTTTACAGTTAATGTGGAAGCATCAGTTTGAATTTGCTGGTTTTTATGCGGCTATTGAGCAGGGATATTATAAAGAGGCTGGGCTTGATGTCGAGGTGCGTGAATATCAAAAGGATACCGAATTAGTTAAAGAGGTTATCAGCGGTCGCACTCAATATGGCATTAGCGATTCCTCTATCATTATCCATAGAGCGCATGGCGATCCG
>DAOWHF010000195.1:0-13680 GCA_030641565.1 Methylomarinum sp. | reverse complement strand
TTATCCGCTTAATTCATTATGGAATCAAACGGAAAGAAGGTCGTTTTGCATTAGCTGTTTTACACCACTGGCATAAGCAAAACGACCAAAGTAAACATGATGAAAACTATCAGCGACTAATGCAGCGTCTACAAGATAAAGCGCTTATCCGTGCAGATCAAGGGCTAGACCAATACTCATAAAACCTGATAACACAATAACAGATTGAAACACGGGGCTACTTTGAGGTTTTTTTAGTTGCTTTATACCTAGTGCATTGTTTAATCGCTTAGACTCTAAACTTCTGCCTCACTTATCCATACATCATGTTTATTACACATACTCAGCGCATAAATAGTTCCTTTATAATTCTTTAATTCAAAACTAGAAATAGGCGCTTTATCAGTCATAGGATCAAACATTTTTTCATCCAAAAAATTATAATCTTTGTCTAACAATACATGTTTAACAATATAATGTTTGTACCCTTCCATACCATGAGCAGTTACTACCTGTACTGTTACTTTTTCACCATCACGTTGTATTTCAATATTGGGTAAATGACCTGCGATTTTCTTGCTCCATCGACCCGGGTTTTCCTTAGTAAAATAAACTCCTCCCGCCATACTTTGCTGTTGAGTTCCTGCAAACACTTGTTTTGAGGACAGTAGACTCGCGCCCACTCCAGCAACACTTAAACCTATAAAATCACGACGTTCCATAATAACCTCTAACAATAATTTTCTAAATAAAAGCTAAATATTACTCATCAGCACACTAAAAAGCCAGTAAGTCATCCTTGATACACACGAAATGTAATACAATATCGCCAAATCAACTAATTGGCTATCTTAATAAAATACATAATGCACACCTTACAGCCCAATAACGACTATCGTGACGATACATTACGCAAAAATACAGAATTATCAGCAGATGAACTTAAATCTGATGCTGAAAAACATTATGATGATTGCTACCATGATTATTTATTTGCCTGGTGTAACAAAGAAAATCTTGCTTTGCATTATGGCTATTGGGATGAACAAACTAAATCCCATCACCAGGCATTAATCAATAAAAATCAGGTACTCTATGATGCTGCCGGCATTTCATCAACAGACCATGTCCTGGATGCTGGCTGTGGTATTGGTGGTAGTTCTATCTGGATGGCAAAGCAACATGGTAACCAGATGACTGCGATTACTATCAGTAAGCAACAAACTGAACATGCCGCTCAACACGCTAAACGCCAAGGGGTTGCTGATAAAACTGATTTTCAGGTTTCTGATTTTTGCGAGACACCTTTTGAAGATGAATCGTTTGATGTTATTTGGGGCTTAGAAAGTATTTGTCACGCTTTGAATAAAGGCGATTTTTTAAAAGAAGCCTTTCGTTTACTGCGTCCCGGTGGCCGTATTGTGGTTTGTGATGGCTTTATTCAACGCAGAGAGTTTAACGATGATGAATGGCAGGATATTGTGACCTGCTTAAATGGCTGGGCAGTTCCTAACTTATGTGCGCGTGATGAGTTTACTCAGTTATTAGAACAAAATCATTTCAGCAACATTGCTTACAAAGATATTACTACTGAAACCTTACCTTCTGCTGATTACATGTACAAAGTTGCCAAGCGCTTAAAACCGGTGCAATTACTAACTCAATGGCTAGGATTACGCTCTAAAGCTCAAACAGCTAACTTTAAAGTTGGTATTGCTCAACACCGCTTATTTACTGATAATTTGGTTGAATATGGCATTTTTACTGCGACAAAACCCTAATTAGACTTTTATTTTAGCCTTGGTCTTACAACTTAAGTCCAAGGCTATCATTCTATATTTTATTTTTGACCGTTTCCGCTTGCTGTTTAAATCCAAAAAACCGCATCACTTTTGCTACTGCATGTAGCACTGGAACAGCACAGCCCATTGCTACCGCATCAACTAAACAATACCAGGCTGCTACGCCACTGGGTGGATTACCCTGAGTCAAAGTGGACGCAGGATCTATTGCTGCCCAATTCCATGTACCAAGCGAAGTACCAATCAATTCGACCCATGTGGTAATAAAGAAAGCACCTAAATACACCATAGGTGAGCGGCCTTTAAATAAATATAATAAGTACACACAAAACAGTAACGCGCCAATTTGATCGTCTCGCCCTATCACACCTGTTAATACTAAAACTGACCATGTACCACCGACCAAAACCACAAATACTGCAATTTTTCTTGCATACTTTAAAAATAAGTCGCAACGGCCTAATACCACAGCCGTTAAATAAACCAGTCCATGCCCGGGTGGGACGAAAGCAGGGACATTTTCTAATCGATAGGTATAGCCAGACATATAAATAGAAGCAAAATTCTCTCCTATCGTGGCAAATGTCACTGCGACAAATACTTGCGCCCTGACAAACTTACATTCTCCTACCAGTATAGTAATTAATGAAACCCAGCCAGCGATGCCCAATGCATACTGCAATTCAATACTTGCTACTGAATCAATCAAGAAACATAAAGCCACTGCAACAAAAGCAAATGCAATGATGTAATAATCTCGTTTACTATGGTTTATTTCAACACCCACAGCGGGAAAATGTCTCAACATATAAAATCCTAAATTATTAAATAAATATATACGCTACAAAAGCATATCTTACCGCTTTACCAACAAATATTGTGATACATGAAACTATAATAGGTAGTTTTAACCAGCCACCTGCAAAGCACAAGCCATCACCCACGACAGGTAGCCATGAAAATAACAAAGTCCAAACACCCCAGCGCTTTACAATTCCTAAGGACTTTTTTTTCTTATCTGAAAGCAAACTCTCGGCTGGGAATTTCTTTGCTGCCAACACACCCAAAAACCATGTTGTTAGTGCCCCCAAGGTATTGCCAACAGTTGCAATCAATACTAGCCCTTCTATATTAAACAGCTTTTCTGACACCATATATGCCAAAACTGCTTCTGACCCGCCAGGCGCTACTGTTGATGAAACAAATGCACTAACAAAAAGTCCCCATAGCCCAACCACTTCTTCCTGCATTTTATTTTCCCCATAAAAAAGCCCCTGAAATCAAATGACTTCAGGGGCTTTTATTCAACTTAGAATTACTCTTTAGGTAATTCTATTGATTTTTTAGAACTAACCATATTTATTAAGCGAGTAAACAATTTAACTAACAAACCGATACCTTGAGCAATCATTTCAAAAATAGCGCTGATGATCTCACCGGCAGACATTCCTTTAAACTTACGCGCCAAAAGAGGCGCAAGTAAAAAACCGACAGCAAGACCAACAATCATTACGCCCGAGATAGCCGAATCATTTTCAGCTGCCTTCTTCTCTTTAGCCAAGGCCTTGGCCGCTTTAGTTGCTACAGCCGATTTAACAATAACTTCCGGGATGCTTTTGCTGTAATCATCCTGAATCACATTAGCAGTAACGCCTGGAATACTCGGCAAATCACCACTTCCTTTACCTATTTTAAGCTGCCCCTTCATGCCTTTTTCCATGTGCTGAGAAATATCACAATGGACTAAGTATGTCTTGTCATTAGGCGGAAAAATTAAAGTACCAGATATTTTTCCTGGGCCTGTTACTTCTAAATGAAACATGCCTTTTGGGTAAAGATATCTTGGCAATCCATGCATCATCCACTGATGGCGAATACTATCATCGTTAACAAAGTTTACAGTTAATTTAGTGCAAGGTTCAAACTGATATTCCTGTTCGTCAAATGCAAACATTCTTCCTGGGAATTTTTCAGCATATTTATGCCCTGCATGCACGGTAATTTCTTTGGTTGCTGCAATTTTGTCACAGCCTCCTGGCAAAGTATCTGTATTTTGCCCCATCACCATACCGCCATCCATATCCATAAAATGGCCATCACCATGATCCATTAACCGGTTATGTTCCATAAACTCTTTTTCAGCAAAAGCAGAGGCTGAAATAGTAAGCCCTAATATTGCTGTTAAAAATAATTTACGCATTATTAGTTCCCCCCTTTAACTGAGAAATCATTGCTATGACTTTCTCACGATTTAAAAACAACAAATACGCACTTATACCCAGAATCAAACCCCATATAAAATTACTGAAAGAGTTGTTTTCACTATCAGCTGCACCATTAGCAGCCAATTTTTTTTCTTCTTCTAAAATAGTTTTTAATGACTTTGGCCCTTCTTCTACCGGAATATGTTTACCGGCTGGTGGTGCTTTATAGCCTCTTGCATCCACCTCACCCAAACTATTCCATTTGTCTAGATCCTGCCAAACTGGTAGTTTTCTATCGTGGAATGCTTTTGTAAATAAAGGAACAATACTCTCACCAATGGTTTTGGGTAAACCCATTTCATTCAAGTATTTTTTATAAACCAGAGCACTGACATTACCGCCTGGGTTCATACCATCAGTCAAGATGCCTTTTTCTCTGTGATCATGAAATATCCATACACCCTGCCCATAGCTGTGCAAACCATCATCTACAGTACTAATTTTTAAATCATTTCGCTGTGATGGTGCCAGATCATAAATATCACGCATAATCTGTGCATTCGGATTATGCTCAACACCGTCATAATGCGTAATAGTTGCTTTATGTCCATGCGTATGCATCGCCAATTGCTCACCAGAACTATTAAACATTCTTAATTTAATATTCTGATCAGGCTCGGCAACAATGATTGACTCCCTTAATGTATAAGGGAATGAACGACCATTAAGCGTATAGTAATCCTCTGTCGATTCGCCCATATCATATTCGCGATTCATCTTTTTAGCGATTAAACGAGGGTCGTTATATTTCTGGATTATATTGTGCAATCCTTTATCCATTGCATGATAATGAAGATCATATTCACTGTCATAGTCTTCAAGCACTGCCTTGGATGGATGTCTAACCTGTCCACCACCCACGTTAAAGGTTTGTACCCAGTTATTTGGGCGATTTTCTTCAACTATAAACATGCCAACCAGCCCCATTGCCAGATGAACATGTGTCTGAACATGGCAATGGTAAACAAATGTACCCGGCTGTCTTGGGCGAATTTCATAGGTTTTGCTTTGTCCTGGCATAACCATCTTGTCACTGGTTTGTGGCACACCATCATTACCTTCACCTGAACTATCCACCCAGGGATGATCAACACCGTGTAAATGAATGGTATGAGGAAAATAATGACTATTCTCCAGTTGAATCCAGACAACATCACCCTGTTCTACTCGAATAACAGGAGAAGGCGCTCTCAAAAGAGGATTTGCATCTGTACCGACAAAACTACTAGTCGCCATACCTCTTGACTTGGGAGCAAAAACCCACATCCCCGGTTGAATACCAGGAGCAATGTCAAAAGTAGGAACTAGACCATCAAAATCTGGAGAGTGACCATTAAGCTCAGCCACTTCCAGTTTGATAATTATGAGATCAGGATCTCCATCCCCATCCATGTCATTCTTTTTAATAATTGCATCAGCGGCGTAATAGGTATTCATCAATGTTTCCATTGAAAGGTTATTGGTACCTTTTACTTCTGCTACAATTTGCGCTGGATTATCAGGACTACAACGTAAAGATTCCTGAATCTTTACGCCATCAATCGTTTGCGCTTTACGCCATTCAGGTTCATTTGAGCTACAAACCGCCTCAACTTCACCTTTATCAACGCTGACTGCTTTAGGCAAACCGACTACAGCCGATGCCGTCAAAGGCATCAGCACTACAGCAGCACCCAAAAGAATACTTAGGGGATGGAGATGTTTTTGCATTTTATATACCTTGTTTTAAATTGCTGTTACTTATTTAAGTTTTGTAGCATCACCAATGATTCCATCAACTTTCTTTTTAAACCCTTCATTTGAAAGGTAAAAAACATATAAAGCAGCAAGTACAACAATAAAATATATCAATAGACTACCTTTACTTGCTGCTACGCCTGTACCCGCTCTAAAAGACATATGCGCATCAAGCCTTTCACCATTACCTTTTAACAAGGTAATGTGAATCAGATACTTACCAGACTCAGGAACACCGTTTGGCAGAGCTAAAACAACAGTACCTGATTTTTGTTTTTTCGCTTCACGAAAGAAAACTCGTGTACCTTCAGGTTCTTTAGTTACCTCAAACTCTACTGCCATATTACGGTATCTAACATCTTGGTAATCGAAAACCAACTGAGTCATAGTTGATACATCAGGAAGGCTTCCACAAAATTCGTCACCTGGATAAGCATTTGGTTGGTACGCTGTATAATGAATCCAATGATCAGGTTCTAGCTCAAATTTACATTGATCAGTATCTGTCCCTGCTGCACCACCGTGAGCCCAAAGCACTGTTGAAAATAATAAGCCTAGAAGACCTAGAAAACTTTGTCTTAAAATTTGTTTTTTATTCATAATACCTTCCAGTTTTTTTTAATTATATTTTTAGAGCGCCTTTATTTATTCTGTCTGAGCAGATATGCGCTTAAAATTTTTGAGAACAAGGCGAAGATCGCAGTTAATAGCTCGCTATTAACAAGATTTTCAACGAAGTTATCGAATATTTTTAAGTGTATAGATGCCAGTCATGAATGAATAGAGATCCCCTTTATACATTACTAACAGCCTTTATCCTTACAAGTTGTAATTATATTTTTGCTGTAAGTAACTGTTAACTTTATCACACCATATTAAGCAAAGAAAGTAAGTCTATTCTTTAAGTATGTGTGCTACTCAACAATACATTATTAAATCACCTTATACTAATTTATTTTTGCGTAATTATATTTGCCAATTTACAAGCCTTTACGTAGACTTTCAATTTACTTAATTACTGACTGGATCAAAAATGTCTTCTTTATGCGACTCTTCCGAATGGCTTGCCCTTAAACAACACTATGAAGAAGTCAGTAATCTGTCTATGAAACAACAATTTGCTGACGACAGCGAACGGCATAAAAAACTATCACTCCAATTTAACGATATCCTGTTCGATTTTTCAAAAAACAGAATTACTTCAGACACCCTCCCTCTCTTAACTAAACTCGCTAAACAAGCCAATCTTGTTGAAAAAACCCATGCCATGTTTTCTGGTGAGATTATCAATACCACCGAACAAAGAGCTGTTTTACATACCGCCCTTAGAAATAGAAGCAATAAACCAGTCTATACTAATGGTAAAAATGTTATGCCTGAAATTAATCAAGTTTTGGCTAAAATGCGTGTATTTTCTGAGAAAGTAAGGTCCGGTGAATGGAGAGGCTATACCAACAAACCTATCACAGATATTGTAAATATTGGAATCGGCGGCTCTGATTTAGGCCCAAAAATGGTCACAACAGCCCTTGAACCTTATTCAACACCCAACCTACAGTCACATTTTGTCTCAAATGTCGACCAAACCGATATTATTACCGTATTAAAACGCTTAAACCCTGAAACGACGTTATTTCTAATTGCCTCAAAAGTCTTTAATACCAAAGAAACAATGACCAATGCGCACAGTGCACGCAAATGGCTATTAAATTCTGCTTTTGACAAATCAGCAATCAAAAAACACTTTGTGGCCATCTCTACTCACAAAGAAAACGTGACTAATTTTGGTATTGACCCAGAAAATATGTTCGAATTCTGGGACTGGGTTGGTGGCCGCTACTCCCTTTGGTCTGCTATTGGACTTTCCATCGCTATTTCCATCGGCATGGATAACTTTGAAGAATTATTAATGGGAGCCCATTCAGCTGACCTACACTTTCGAGACACACCTCTAGATAAAAATATCCCCGTCACCATGGCATTACTGGGTATTTGGTATAACAATTTTTTTAAGGTTGAATCGCACGCATTACTACCTTATGACCAATCACTTTATTTCTTTGCTGATTACTTTCAACAAGGTGATATGGAAAGTAATGGTAAATCAATTACCACTGATGGCAAAAATGTCGATTACAACACCGGTCCCATCATCTGGGGGCAACCAGGGACCAACGGGCAACATGCCTTTTATCAGCTAATACATCAAGGCACAAAGCTTATCCCGTGTGACTTTCTGGCCGCAGCTCAAGGACATTATGACTCGCCAGTCCATCACGACATATTAATGTCTAACTTTCTAGCGCAACCAGAAGCGTTAATGAATGGCAAATCTAAGCAAGAAGTAGAAAATGATATTGGTGCTTCAGATCCACTTTTAACCATGTCTAAAGTGTTCTCTGGCAACAAACCATCTAATTCATTTTTATATAAGAAACTGACCCCTCGCACACTGGGCACACTACTTGCGTTTTATGAACACAAAATTTTTGTTCAGGGTGTTATTTGGAATATTAACTCTTTCGACCAAATGGGAGTAGAACTTGGTAAAGTATTGGCTAAAGCTATTTTGCCTGAACTAAAAAGTGGTGAATCTATCAGCACTCACGACTCATCCACTAACGCACTTATCAATACCTATAAAAAACTGCGTGATGAACAGCACGCAGTTTAATTCTAAATAATTGTTAGATAAGGTTAATAAATTGTCGAAATCCATTCTCACATTCATTATTAGCCTTATTTCGACATCTATCCTGATTTCTTGTGACAACTACAAACCAAATCACCTTGGATTCTCCGCCCTTGAGCAAATTAAAGCCGAAGGGACAATTAATGTATTTACCCGCCTGGACCCAACAACATATTACCAAGGGGCTGATGGCATAACCGGCTTAGAATATGATCTAGTCATGCTTTTTGCTGACCAGCTAAAAGTTAAAGTTAACTTCATATTTCCTGATAGCTTTGATGATATTCTAAATGGTATTTCAGAAAATAAAGCCGATATCGCTGCCGCAGGACTTACGGTTACTGAGCCGCGCAAATTAAAAATGCATTTTGCCCCCGCCTACCAAAGCATTACTGAACAAGTTATTTATCGCTCAGGTAAAAAAAGACCTAGGACGATTACTGATTTAAGCAATGGAATCCTCGAAATAGTCAAAGGAACAAGCCATACTGAGAGCTTAAAAAAACTATTAGACAAGCACCCAAACCTCACATGGAACACTAACGAAGTGCTTAATACCGATGGCTTACTATATTTAGTTAATGAAGGTTTAATTGACTACACGATTGCTGATTCACACCAAGCCAGTACCATCAAACACTTTTACCCAAAACTGAATATTGCTTTTAATATCACCAAACCTCGTCACCTGGCCTGGGCCTTACCTCTCTCAAAAGATAACAGCCTTTATGATGAAGTCAGTCGCTTTTTTAGCAGGATAAAAAAAGATAAAACACTTCAGCACTTGCTAGAAAAACATTATGGAAACACTGGGAATTTAAGTTATGTCGGTAATTGTCGATTTAGATTACACGTAAAAAGTCGACTTCCAACTTATGAAAAACTCTTTAAAGCAGAAGCGATAAAACATGATATAGATTGGCGTTTGCTTGCAGCTATAGGCTATCAAGAATCTCACTGGCGTGCCGATGTAGTATCACCTACAGGCGTAAGAGGCCTAATGATGCTAACCAAAAGCACGGCCAAACAATTGGGTGTTACAGACCGAACCGATCCTGTACAAAGCATTACAGGTGGTGCTTTATATTTTAAACAACGGCTTAAACAAATACCGGATCAAATTCAAGAGCCTGATCGCACATGGTTTGCCCTAGCATCATACAATGTTGGTTTTGGACACTTAGAAGATGCGAGAATTCTAACTCAAAAAAGAAATGCAAATCCCAACAAATGGTTAGATGTAAAAAAATCACTACCTTTACTTAGCAAAAAGAAATGGTACGAACAAACCCGATATGGTTATGCCAGAGGTGGAGAACCGGTTCGCTATGTTGAAAATATTAGAAGTTACTATGATTTATTATTCTGGTTAACCGAGGAAAATCAAATAGAAAAAGACGTTATGTCCTTAGAAGCTGTTGCTCCGGAAAATAATGCGCTTAGCTTTGTACCACCAAGTTTATAATGATTTTCTGAGTAACTTCCCTCTTTCTCGCTTTGCAAGAAAAAAATCCCTTAGTAATTCAGAGCATGTCTGCTCAAGCACGCCGCCTTGCCAATCTACACTATGATTCAAAAAGCTGGCGTCAGTCAAACTTAAGGCATTGCAAACCGCGCCACGCTTAGGATCAAATGCCCCGAAAACTAAACGTTTAACCCGTGCATGAGAAATTGCCCCCATACACATCACACAAGGCTCTAAAGTGACATAGAGTGTTGCATCTGTAAGTCTATAATTTTTTAGAGCCAACCCCGCATGACGCATTGCCATCATTTCTGCATGCGCTGTTGGATCATGACTTTGAATGGGGATATTCCAACCCTCAGCAAGACACTGTCCGTCTTTGACTAAAACCGCACCCACAGGGACTTCACCCTGTGTTTCTGCACGTTGCGCCAATCGTATTGCATGGCGCATCCATTGCTCATCTATTTTTGTTATTCCCACTCAATAGTAGCCGGCGGCTTGCCTGAAATATCGTAACAAACACGGGAAATACCAGACACTTCATTAATGATGCGTCTAGAGATTAAATCTAAGAAGTCATAAGGTAAATGCGCCCAACGAGCCGTCATAAAATCAATCGTCTCAACCGCACGAATAGCAATGACATAATCATAACGTCTGCCATCACCCATCACACCCACCGACTTAACAGGTAAGAAAACAGCAAAAGCTTGACTAACTTTATTGTAAAGGTCATTCGCGTACAGTTCTTCGATAAAAATGGCATCAGCCTGACGTAACAAGTCAGCATATTCTTTTTTAACTTCACCTAAGATTCTGACTCCTAGCCCTGGCCCAGGAAATGGATGACGAAACACCATATCCGCTGGCAAGCCTAATTCCAAGCCCAGTTTTCTTACTTCATCTTTGAACAATTCTCTTAAAGGCTCAACCAGCTTTAATTTCATATCCTCAGGTAATCCACCGACATTATGATGAGACTTAATCAAATGGGCTTTACCACTTTTAGATCCGGCTGATTCAATGACATCAGGATAAATAGTGCCTTGAGCTAACCATTTTGCATCAGTTAATTTAGCAGCCTCTTCATCAAATATTTCAATAAACAAATTACCAATAATTTTACGTTTGGCCTCTGGGTCGGTTATCCCCGCTAATTTATCTAAATAACGTTGCCCTGCATCAACCCGAATCACATTAACACCCATGTGCTCAGCAAACATTGCCATCACCTGGTCGCCTTCATTTAGACGTAATAGACCAGTATCAACAAAAACACAGATTAATTGCTTGCCTATTGCTTTATGTAATAAAGCGGCAACCACTGACGAATCAACGCCACCTGATAAACCTAAAATAACCGTATCTGTACCCACTGATTCGCGTACCGACTGAATATTATCTTCAATAATATTACTGGAAGTCCACAATGCATCACAGGCACAAATATCAATCACAAAACGCTCAAGTATTCTGCCACCTTGTTTAGTATGTGTTACTTCTGGGTGAAACTGCACGCCATAAAATGACTTCTCTTCATTGGCAATACCAGCAATCGGCGCACCTTCAGAGCTAGCGATCAAATTAAAACCTTCAGGCAAATCTACAACACGATCACCATGACTCATCCAGACATCTAATAAGCCATATCCTTCCTCTGATACATGATCTTCAATTTCAGATAATAATTTAGAATGGCCTCTGGCTCTAATTTGAGCATAACCAAATTCTCTATGATTCGATGACTCAACCTTTCCACCCATTTGTTCTGTCATGGTTTGCATACCATAACAAATACCTAATACCGGCACTCCCAGCTCAAACACAACCTGAGGGGCTCTAGGGGTAGAGCCACTGGTGACACTTTCTGGGCCACCAGATAAGATAATGCCTTTAGGTGCAAATGCCTCAACTTCTTCGGAGGTACATTCACAGGAATAAATTTCACAATAAACACCAATCTCACGAATTCTACGTGCTATTAACTGCGTATATTGAGAGCCAAAATCTAAAATAAGGATTTTATGCGAATGAATATTCGCTGATTGTTGTGAATTCACGGTGAAACTCGCTCGCTATTAAATACTTAAATAAATAGGGGCTCATGTTGAGCCCCTATGAAAATACCTTAATCTTACAACCCAGGTAGCAGACTAAAGTCAGCCCAACTTTTACTAACTCACCTGATAATTAGGTGCTTCTTTAGTAATTTGTACATCATGTACATGACTTTCTCTCATGCCTGCACTGGTGACGCGTACAAACTGCGCCTTATCATGCATCTTTTCAATACTTTGGCTTCCTGTATAGCCCATACTTGATTTAACGCCACCTAATAACTGATGTATAATCCCTAACATACTGCCTTTATATGCCACACGGCCTTCTATTCCTTCTGGCACCAATTTTTCGACACTATCTTCTTCCTGAAAATAACGATCACTAGAACCTTGCTTTTGTGACATCGCTCCTAAAGATCCCATACCACGATATGATTTGTATGAACGTCCCTGAAATAACTCAATTTCTCCAGGTGCTTCCTCCGTACCAGCAAACAACCCACCTAACATAACGGCATGTGCGCCTGCCGCCAATGCTTTAGCAACATCACCTGAATAACGAATACCGCCATCAGCAATTAAAGGAACACCTGTGCCTTTTAATGCATCAGCCACATTACTAATCGCCGTAATTTGCGGTACGCCGACACCTGCAACAATTCGTGTGGTACAAATAGAGCCAGGACCAATACCCACTTTAACGCCATCAGCACCGGCTTCAACTAATGCTTTTGCAGCGTCTGCTGTCGCAATATTTCCACCGATAACCTCTACATCAGGGTAATTGGTTTTAACCCAGCGCACTCGATCCAGAACACCTTGAGAATGGCCGTGTGCTGTATCGACAATAATCACATCAACACCCGCTTTAACTAACGCAGCCACTCGCTCTTCTGTCCCTTCACCCGTTCCTACTGCTGCACCGACTCTTAATCTTTCTTGATCATCTTTACAGGCATTTGGATAGTCTTTAGCCTTCTGAATATCTTTAACCGTAATCATGCCGCACAAATGAAAGTCATCATTAACAACTAAAACCTTCTCGATACGATGCTCATGCAGTAAAGCAATAGCTTCCTTATGTTTAGCAGACTCATTGACAGTAATCAGTCGTTCTTTAGGCGTCATAACCGATGTTACTTTTTCATCTAGCCGTGTCTCAAAACGTAAATCACGACTGGTCACAATCCCCATCAAGTCATCACCATCCACAACTGGCACACCCGAAATATTCTCCGCCCGAGTCAGTTCAATCACTTCTCTAACAGTCGCATCTGACGAAACAGTAATAGGATCTTTAATAACTCCACTCTCATACTTTTTAACATGGCTAACTTCTCGCGCCTGCTCTTCAACTGTCATATTCTTATGAATAATACCAATTCCACCTTCTTGAGCAATAGCAATAGCAAGTCTCGCTTCTGTTACCGTATCCATAGCCGCGGAGACCATTGGAATATTAAGCGATATCTTCCGTGTTAGTTTTGTTTTTAATTCGACTTCACGTGGTAGCACCGTTGAATGTGCTGGAACTAATAAAACATCATCAAACGTGAGTGCTTCCTGAATAATTTGCATGACCCCACCTAACCAAAATTCTTAAATTAACCGAGCATTATATCCTTTATTTCACAACTAACAGAATTTTTTAATAGCAATCGGCAAATATTGCCGACTA
>DAOWHF010000272.1:0-20083 GCA_030641565.1 Methylomarinum sp. | reverse complement strand
TCTTGGTCAACAGTCTGATTGATAGTCGCCATGATACCCAGTTTCATCAATTCCTTGATAACCCCACCCACCTTAACACTCATTTTTTGGGCTAATTCTGAAACCATAATGTGTTCAGGGATCGTTACATCTCTAACGATTGCTTCCACTGGTTTTTCAAACTGATGCTTGGCATCCAGATCGACGGCTAATTGAATTCTTTTTTGCTTACCTTTTTTACCTTTTGCCCGTCTACCTGTAGTCGAAGGCATTGCCTGCCCACGCCCCGGTGCAAGCCCTCTTTTTTTAGCCGGTCCACCAGCTGGCTTTGCAGCAATCGTATTCCGATTAGCTCCAGGTGCACCGCCCGGCGCACTGGCTTGTTTCTTTTTATGTAAAGTTTGCTGTTTTTTAGCTTCAGCCTGTTTTCTTACTTTTGCTGCATTTCGCTCAATCGAAGCTTCTAAACGCGCTTTTTTCTCAGCTTCCAGGCGCTTTGCTGTTTGCTCTTCTTCTGAAATTACTGGCTCATCAGCTTTAGCTACTTCTTCAGGCTTTTCTTGTTGTTTTGGTTCTGAAGCAGTTTCTTTTTCAACTACCTCCGCTTTTGTCTCTGACACATCTGCTTTTTCATCAGTCACTGATATTTCTTTTTTCTCTTCTTTGCCTTTGTTTACAGTTTCAACTTTAGCCTTTTTCTCTGCTTCAGCTACTTGCTCTTGACGTTTTTGTTCGTCTATTGAAGCCTGTATACTTGTTTCATGTTTTTTACGATCTTGTTCTTCAGCTGCAATTTGCTGCTTCTGCTCTTCCAGTGCTTTTTTGGCCAACTCAATTTCTTTTTGCTCATCAGACACTTCTGACTCACTACGTTTTATATAGGTTTTTTTCTTACGCACTTCAACATTGACTGTTTTTGCAGCAGCACCAGATCCTGTTGATTGTTGTAATTCAGTTACTTTTCTACGCTTTAAGGTTATTTTTTTAGGCGCTGCTTCCTCACCCCCAACCTCTGACTTACCATGAATTTTACGCAAATGATCTAATAATTTGACTTTCTCATCCTCATTAATCAAATCATCAGGCGAAGAAGCCGACACTCCCGCTTCCTTTAATTGCTCCAAAAAACGATCAAGAGGTATTTTTACCATCTCTGCTAATTCTTGTACTGTTTTTTCACTCATATCATTCCCCCTACCCTTCGCTCTGATCGTTTGCAAACCATGGTTCGCGCGCCTTCATAATCAACTTACCCGCTCGTTCTTCGTCTACTGCTGGAAAACTCAAAAGATCATCAACTGCCTGATCTGCCAAATCTTCCATAGTTACAATTCCTTTCGCAGCCATTTCATGAGCCAGCTCTTCATTCATACCTTCCATTTCAAGAAGATCTTTCGCTGGTTTTGACGTTTCAACAGCCTCTTCCGTAGCAATTGCATTAATTAACACAGCATCCTTAGCTCTGCTTCTTAAAGCCTCAACTAATTCTTCATCAAACCCTTCAATTTCCAGCATTTCCTCAACTGGAATATATGCGATCTCTTCTACATTAACCAATCCAACTTCAACCAAAACGTCTGCAATTTCCTCATCAACATCCAGCTGATCAATAAACGCTTGTTTAATTTTTGCAATTTCTTGGTCATCTGATGATTTTGCAGCACTAGCATCACGAACATTTAGTTCCCAGCCAGTTAATTCTGTCGCCAAACGCACATTTTGTCCACCTCGACCAATGGCTTGAGACAAATTATCAGAAGCAACAGAAACATCCATACTATGTTTGTCTTCATCAACAACAATTGCCTCTATTTCTGCTGGAGACATTGCATTAATAACAAACTGAGCATCATTACCATCCCATAAGATAATATCAACTCGCTCACCAGCTAACTCATTGGATACTGCCTGGACTCTTGATCCTCGCATTCCAACACAAGCACCGACTGGATCAAGCCTTAAATCGTTACTTCTAACTGCAATTTTTGCTCTTGATCCTGGATCTCTGGCAGCAGCCAGAACATCAATTAAACCTTCACCCACTTCTGGCACTTCAAGCTTAAACAATGCAATTAAAAGCTCAGAAGCTGAACGACTGACAAATAATTGTGGCCCTCGCACTTCTGAACGCACTTCTTTTAAATAACCACGAACTCTATCACCAATACGGATAGACTCTCTTGGAATCATATCTTCTCTAGCGATATAAGCCTCAACATTACCGCCTAAGTCCATGTAAATGCTACCGCGTTCTAAACGCTTTACAACACCGGTGACTAATTCGCCAACGCGATCTTCATAAGCTTCAACAATTTTCTTTCTTTCCGCTTCTCTGATCTTTTGAATAATAACCTGTTTTGCCGTTTGTGCAGCAATTCGGCAAAAGGCAACTGATTCAACTTCTTCTTCAATGAAATCACCAACCTCAACATCAGCATCATCCATTTGAGCAACTTCTAATAATGCTTGAGATTCTGGAAATTCTAAATCGCCATCAATATCATCATTTGCATTAACAACTTCCCACAATCTAAAAGTCTTATACTCACCAGTGACTTTATCAATTTCCACTCTGGCGTTAATTTGATTCTCATGGCGCTTTATTGCTGCTGCGGCTAAGGCCGCTTCTAATGCATCAAAAACAACACTTTTATCAATATCCTTTTCATTAGCAAAAACGTCCGCCACTAATAAAATTTCTTTATTTGCCATTGCGCCCTCCTTTTTTAATTGAATAGTCAGGCACTAGGCGAGCTTTGCTCATAGCCTGAAATGGGATTTCTAAACTCTGGTCAGCTTGCTGAAGAAAAATAACATCTCCTTCAACTTTTTCTATCTGTCCTATGATTTTTCTTTGCTTATTAATTGGTTTAAATAAATTAATCAGTACCGTACTACCTACATACTGTTCAAACTGGCTTAATTTAAAAAAAGGTCTATCTGTACCGGGTGAAGAAACTTGTAATTCATAATTATCTGAAATCGGGTCTTCAACATCCAGCATACCGCTAACCTGATGACTTACTTTGGTACAATCCTCAAGCACTACACCATTTTCTGTGTCAATATAAATTCTTAACAGACCATTGCGTGGATGCGGGTTATATTCAATACCAACACATTCATACCCTAGACCTTCTACAATTGGTTCAATTAAACCAACCAAATGCTCAGGAGCCTGCTTCATATTGCCTCACTTTATTTTGCACAAAAAAAAAGAGCCAACGGCTCTTCCATAAAATCCTATAAATTCCCGAGCTTTTCTTAAGCCCAGAAAACAAAAAACCCCAAAAAGGGGTTCTCATAAATATCTGGTAGCGGGGGCAGGATTTGAACCTACGACCTTCGGGTTATGAGCCCGACGAGCTACCAAGCTGCTCCACCCCGCGATTGATTTGAACTATTATAAGCCTTTTTTCAGGTTTGGCAAGTGTTATTTTAAATTAATTTAAAATAACTAAATTACACGATAAGAAACAGTATTAATCCAGCAAAAATGCCAGCCAATACATCATCAAGCATAATCCCTAAACCACCTTCTACCTTTTGATCAATCCATTTGATCGGCCACGGCTTTAAAATATCAAAGAATCTAAATAAAACAAAACCTAAGAGCAAAGTATACCACGAATAAGGAACTAGCCACATAGTAATTAAAAAACCTGCAATTTCATCCCACACAATTCCACCAAAATCATGCTCACCTAGTAACTTCGCAGCAGCACCACAAATCCAGATACCGCTTACACTTACCAAAACGGTTAAAGCACTGTACACCCAAATATTTGATTGCATAAAAATCAGATACACAGGGATAGCCGCTAAGGTACCCATAGTCCCAGGCATTTTTCTTACCAAGCCAGAACCAAATCCAAACGCTAAAAACAACCAAAGATTAGAAAGTATCTGCCTAATCGATAATTTGTTTCTACCGTATCTTTCAAGAAAAATGCTCAAAACCTTTTACCTGCAATTGCTCTGTTACGCCAAACCGATTAATTCGTAGACCAGCCCGCGCCTCAATAACACCAACCTGAGTACACTCTACATTAATAGCGCTTACCTTTTCAGGACTCACCGTAAAACATAACTCATAATCTTCGCCCGCGGACAATGGCATCTGCCAGTCCCCTGTCTTATTAATATAGTCATTAACCTGCTCAGTTAAAGGTATCTTCGCCCAGTCAATACTCGCACCAACGCCGCTTGCCTCTAAAACATGCTTTAAATCAGAGGCAATACCATCTGACAAATCAATACAAGCACTTGCATAGGAGCGAACAGACAAGCCTTCATTAATGCGTGGATTGGGATTATGAAATTGCTCTAAAGCAGATTCCGGAGTAACGCATGAATAGCCCAGCTCTATCTTAAATCCTAAACCCGCCTCACCTAGGCAGCCCGTTACAAAAATCAAGTCACCTACTTTTGCAGTTGAACGCTTTATTGCCTTCCCTTGCGGAACCAAGCCAAAGGCCTGAACTGTTAAAGTTAAAGCTCCTGAGGTTGTATCTCCCCCAACCAAATCAACTGAAAACTGCTCAGCCAAAGCAAAAAAACCTTCTGAAAATGCTTTTAACCAATCCTCATCAACCTTAGGCAAGGTTAAAGCCAGAGTTACTGAAACTGGCTCTGCACCCATGGCAGCCAAATCACTCAAATTAACCGCCAATAGCTTATGAGCCAACTGCTTTGGATCTGCTCCCGCAAAGAAATGAACACCTTCAACCATTGTGTCAGCAGTTATTGCCAACTCATAACCCGAAGGTATAGACATTAAGGCACAGTCATCACCAACACCTAAACGGTTAACTGCTATATTTTTTACCTGCCTGGAAAAATAACGCTGGATTATTCCAAACTCAGAAACAGCCATTATTTTGCTTTAGCTTTTATTTCTTCTGCGCGTGTTTTTTGAGATACCTTATCTAAAATACCATTCACGTATTTATGACTACCATCCGCACCAAAACATTTTGCTAAATTAACACCTTCATTAATAATAACTTTATAAGGTGTATCCAGGCGGTTAATTAATTCATACACACCTATCCTCAAAACAGCTCTCTCAACTGGGTCTATTTTTTCGACAGGTCGATCAACAAATTCAGATAATGCTTCATCAATTGCTGTTAATTGCTTAGGCACACCATAAAATATTTCTGTAAAATATTTTTTTTGCGCGCCTTTTAGCAATTCTTCTTCTAAAAAGTTCATTTCGATACGATGCAAGCTTTCTCCGGACATTTGCCATTGATATAGCGCCTGTACAGCACACTTTCTTGCATTGGTTTTTGCTGAACTCATTAAGCTTCCAAATTATTAAACAAACTTACCATCTCTACTGCAGACATCGCCGCTTCAGCCCCTTTATTACCCGCCTTAGTTCCAGCACGCTCAATCGCTTGCTCAATACTATCGACAGTTAACACACCAAAGCTGACTGGCACATCATATTGCAATGAAACAGAAGCAATGCCTTTAACACACTCACCCGCTACATATTCAAAATGTGGCGTACCACCTCGAATAACCGCACCTAAAGCGATAATTGCATCATATTTTTTAGTTGCCGCAATACGCTGAACAACCATAGGCAATTCAAAAGCACCCGGTGCTTTTACTAAACAAATATCTTCTTTATTTGCACCATGTCGAACCAACGCATCAATTGCCCCTCCTTCTAACTGCTCAACGATAAAGCTGTTAAAACGTGAAGCTACAATACAAAATTTACCGCCTTGAACCGATAAATTTCCTTCTAAAGTTTTTATTGTCGACATTTTCTTTCTCTACTCTGTGTTAAATTCTTAATATGATGCTGGCATTACTATCTACGCCAGCCAATAGACTAAAGTTAAGGCGCATAAGCAAAATGCTTTATCCACACTACTGATGACTCAGCACTATCTATTTTGTATGCTCTACAACTTCTAGATTATACCCAGACAGTCCAAAATACTTTTTCTCAGTCCCCATCACTTTTAATTGGCTTACACCCAAATCAGTTAAAACTCGCGCACCCGTTCCTGTTGTACGCCAATCCATTTTCTTTACGGCTTGGTCCGTTGACATCACACCATTATCTTCCATGTGATATTGATGAATATGCTCAACTAACGATTTATTATCTTCACTTTGCCTTATAACCACCAAGACACCTCGCCCTTCTTCGGCAATTTTGCTCATTGCTTCACTAATTGCAATCGAGCTCCCCGATCTTGTTGATGAAAACAAATCATCCAATAAATTACGCGCATGTACTCGCACCAGAACTGGCTCGTCAGTAGCCACATCACCCATAACTAATGCTAAATGTATGTTGTCATCATTTCTATCTTGATATGCATACAATTTAAAGTCACCAAATTCTGTTGGATAATGACACTCACTAATTCTATCTAGGGTATTCTCATTTTGAATACGGTAATGAATTAAATCTGCAATTGTCCCCATCTTAAGATCATGCAGCTTAGCAAAAACCTCAAGATCAGCTCGCCTTGCCATAGTGCCATCTTCATTAAGAATCTCGACAATTACCGCAGCTGGCTCTACACCTGCTAACCTGGCTAAATCACATCCTGCTTCAGTATGACCGGCGCGATTAAGCACGCCACCTGCTTGCGCCATTAAAGGAAATATATGCCCGGGTTGCACTAAATCATCAGGCACTGCATTGGTTGATACTGCGGCCTGCACGGTTAATGCTCGATCTGCAGCTGAAATACCCGTTGTCACACCCTTCGCAGCTTCAATTGAAACCGTGAAGTTAGTTGAATGCGCTGTTTTATTATCATTTACCATCAAAGGTAGTCTAAGCTGCTGACATCTTTCGCGAGTTAAAGTCAGGCAAATTAATCCTCGCCCATACTTTGCCATAAAATTAATGTCATCTGCTTGAGCAAAAGAGGCGGCCATCACTAAATCGCCTTCATTCTCTCGATCCTCATCATCCATAATGATGACCATTTTGCCTTGACGTAAATCTTCGATAATTTCTTCAGTTGTATTCATTTGGTCAAAAAACCACTATTCTGTAATAATTCTTCAGTAACCGCACCCGCTGAATGGGCTGCAGCCTCGCCTTTCATTAATCGTTCCATATACCTGGCCAGTAAATCCACTTCAAGATTTACTTCTGTCCCTGCTGTCATATCGCCTAATGTTGTTTCTTGCAAAGTATGCGGCACAATGTTGACAGTAAACTGTGCGCCATCCACCTCATTAACCGTCAAGCTCACACCATTGATGCAAATAGAGCCTTTCTCAGCAATATATTTGGCCAAATCATCCGGTGCTTTAAATTTAAATCGAAAAGAACGGCCGTCTTGATGCTTTGATATAACAACACCCAAACCATCAACATGCCCACTAACTATGTGACCACCCAAACGTGTCGTCGGTGTTAATGCTAATTCCAAATTGACTGCAGTACCTACACGCGCCAATTTCAAACCCGTTCTAGATATTGTCTCATTGGACACATCCGCGCAAAAATAGTTTGCACCCAATTCTACAGCAGTTAAACAAACGCCATTAACAGCAATACTATCGCCTAATGCAGCATCTGCAATAGGCAGTTTTCCCGTTTCAATCTTAAAACGAAAATCCCCACCTTGCGCTTGAACCGCTGCTATTTTTCCTACTGCTAAAATTATTCCTGTAAACATGTCACCCTATTATCTTGTAAATGTAAGCCTTAAATCAGCACCCACCTGTCTGACAGATGCCATATTTAATAATTTTTTATCAGCCATGTTTTGCATTGCTGGCAGATGAAACAACCCTCGCCCCTGATCACCCATAATACAAGGTGCCATATAGATCCGCCATTCATCGACACAATTCTTGCTCAGCAACTCACCATTAAGAATAGCTCCTGCCTCCACCAAAACTGTATTAATTTGCTGCTGCCCTAGGAATACCATAACAGCCTGCAAATCTAAACGCCCATCTTTACTATTGATCTGAAAAACCTGACAACCAGCATTTTCTAATTTTGCAATTTGTTGCTTATTATCACTACAGGTTAAAACCCAGGTAAGCCCAGGGATATTAATCATTACCGCGTCTTCAGGCATCTGTAACTGCGAATCAAGCACTACTCTAATCGGTTGTTTGACCGCTACATCAAGACGAACATTCATTGATGGATCATCCGCTAAAACCGTATTAATCCCGGTTAGAATAGCTGAACTTTCCGCTCTATAATGCTGAACATCAAGTCTTGCTTGCCCAGAAGTAATCCATTTGCTTTCCCCTGATGCCATTGCTGTGCGGCCATCCAGACTCATCGCCATTTTACTGCGCACAAGTGGCAAGCCAGTTGTCATACGCTTGATGTAACCTTGATTTAAGGCCTCAGCATCCTGTTGCAAAACACCACAGTCAACGATTATTCCCGCATCCTGCATTTTTTTTATGCCACGTCCTGCAACCAAAGGATTGGGGTCTTGCATGGCAACCACAACACGCTTTACCCCCGCAGCAATTAAAGCATCACAACACGGACCTGTTTTGCCATAATGACTACACGGCTCAAGGGTGACATAAGCTGTCGCACCTTCAGCGCTATCAAGCTTATTTAAAGCATCTATTTCAGCATGCGCTAAACCTGCTTTTTTGTGCCAGCCTTCCGCAATTACGATACCATTCTTTACAAAAACGCAACCGACTCGAGGATTTGGATCCGTTGTATAGAGACCTTTTTCTGCTAATTTAAGCGCCTGCACCATAAACACGCTATCTTGATTTTGCATTATTTTTTTGCAGGTTTTCTATCATTTCAGTAAATTCATTTACATCCTGAAAACTACGATAAACTGAAGCGAATCGTACAAATGCAACATGATCTAAAGTACTCAATTCTTTCATTACTAACTCACCCAAGTCGTCAGCCTGAATCTCTCGCTCACCTCTTGCCGTCATCTCTCGCTTTATCTTACTAACAGCCGCCTCAATATCTTCACTTTTAACAGGACGCTTTTCCAAAGCTCTTAGCATTCCGGACCGAAGCTTTTCCTCATTAAAAATTTCACGCGCACCATCACGCTTTATAATTTTAGGTAGCGTCAACTCTGCAATTTCATAAGTGGTGAATCGTTCTTTACACGAAAGACATTCTCGTCGCCTTTTCACCTGATCCCCCTCGCTCGCTAAGCGAGAATCTATTACTCTAGTATCGTGAGTAGCACAAAAAGGACAGCGCATGATTCTACCTATTTATTCCCTGGCAACTTGTTACCAACAGACATCAAAAGCTGTCCATTTTATACCAAAAAATAAAATATTAATATATAAGACTAAAATAGATAGCAGCTGCTATCTTATCAACAAGAATCAACACACCTCACACAAAAATGTCAGAACAAGAAGGCGTCATAAAATATAAGCTTACGCATAACAAGGCCCCCCTTGAAAAGCATATTTCCATATCTGAAATTAATGCATGGCGTAGTATTTTCTTTAAACTAGACTTAATCGGACAACACCCTGATAGATACGCAGGTTATGGTTTTGGAAATATCAGCCAAAGAATCAACCCAACTCACTCAGAAAACCTGCAATTCATTATCAGCGGAACACAAACAGGTTATATTCAAACTTTATCAAAAAAGCATTATTGCTGCGTACTTGAAGCAAGACCCGATATAAACAGTATTAAATCATCGGGTGAAACCCATCCTTCATCAGAAGCACTTACCCATGCAAGCGTATATCAACATGATAAAACCATAAAATCTGTCATCCATGTACACAGTCCCGATATTTGGAGTTATACCCAGCAACTAAAACTCGCTCATACTGCTGCAGATATACCCTATGGAACACCTGAAATGGCCAATAAAGTCAGATCTCTATTGCAAAGTGAAAACATGGAAAATACCGGCATCTTTAGTATGCTTCGGCATGAAGATGGTATTATTGCCTTTTCAGATTCCATTCAAAAAACCGCTCTCATCTTGATAGATTACTATGCAAAAGCAATGATGCTAAAATCAATCACTTAATCATAAAAAACCAATAACATGCCAGAAATACTTATTTATTCCGCTAACTTATGCCCCTATTGCACCATGGCAAAAAGACTTTTTGATAATAAAGGGGTTTCATATTCAGAAATCAATGTTGATTCTAAACCAGGGTTACGCCAAGAAATGATGGAAAAAACACGGAGAAGAACCGTGCCTCAAATATATATTGGTGATTTACACGTGGGAGGGTTTGATGATTTGTATGCGCTAGAGTCGAGCAATAAGTTAGATCCATTACTTAACCATACCGCATAAAACAACCTTTAAATTTGTAGGGCGGACTTCAGTCCGCCCTACAGTTTATACAAACTATGCCTACTCACTTAAAATACAAGTAAGCATTATTCTGAATTACAAATATGAGCAGCAGTAATCAGTAGGTGCTTTGATATTTACTTTAAACTTCACATTTGCTGGCACTTCAAAGGAATCACCTGCATTAATAACTTGCCATTGCTCTGACTCAGGCAATAGCACTTCCAGCTCACCCGCCAAAATTTCCATTATTTCTTTAGTGTCTGTACCAAAAGTATATTCACCGACTTGCATAAAACCCAATGTTTTTACAGTGCCATCAGCAAACTTAACCGTACGGCTAGTCACTTTTCCATCAAAATAAATATTGGCTTTTTTTACAATAGTTACATCATTAAATTCTGTCATTTCTCTCTCTTTTGTTAAGTCCTATAGACATTAAATAATTGATTACAAACCTAACAAAAGGTCTGCTTTAATATCTTCTATATCTTCCAATCCGACTGAAATCCTCACCAAACTGTCTTTAATTCCCACTTCAGCCCTAACTTCAGGTGCTAAACGACCATGCGTGGTGGTTGACGGATGCGTGATTGTACTTTTTACATCACCTAAATTTGCTGTAATAGACAACATTTTAGTCGCGTCGATTAATTTCCAGGCATGCTCTTTACCACCAAGCAATTCAAAACTCACAACACCACCAAAATGGCTTTGTTGCTGCTTTGCCAATTCATGTTGAGCATGAGATTCCAAACCTGGATAATGAACTTTTGCAACACCTGGTTGTTTTTCTAACCATTTTGCTAACTCAAAGGCATTATCGCAATGTGCTTTCATCCTTACCGTTAAGGTTTCTAAACCCGACAAAAATACCCACGCATTAAAAGAACTCATTGTTGCACCACCGGTACGTAGATAAGGATAGATATATTTCTCTATAATCTCATCACTTGCAACAACCGCACCACCGACACAACGCCCTTGTCCATCGATATATTTAGTGGCTGAATGCACAACAATATCAGCACCTAATTCAAGTGGTTTCTGTAACACAGGAGTACAAAACACATTATCGACAATCAATAAACAATCATGCTTGTGAGCAATATCAGCAATCGCTTGAATATCAGCAATTTCAATCAGTGGATTTGAGGGGGTTTCTAAAAAAAGAAACTGGGTATTAGGCTTTATTGCAGCCTCCCATGCCGCTGGATTAGTTAAATCGACAAAATCTGTTTCAACACCAAATTTACCAAAATAATTTTGGAACATTAAAACAGTATTACCAAAAACACTACGTGACGAGACAATATGATCGCCTGCTTTTAGCAAGCCCATACCTACTGCCATAATTGCGGCCATACCTGACGAAAAAGCTAAACAGCGCTCACCTTTTTCCATTAAAGCCAAACGCTTTTGAAATACATCAACCGTTGGATTGGTAAAGCGTGAATAAATATTACCCGGCTGCTTTCCAGTAAACCTTAAGGCAGCTTCTTCAGCACTTTTAAAGACATAGCTAGAGGTCATAAAAATAGGCATACTATGCTCATCTTCATGGGTTCTATTATGTCCCGCTCTAATAGCTTGCGTCTCTAATGAATAGTCGTTCCAGTCAAAATCAGTCATTTTTCATCAAATATTAGCCTTGTACCCCTAAGGACACCGGCACTTAAATCAGTAAAATCATACAGAATAAAAAAGCGGACTAAAGTCCGCTCTACCATTTACAAACAATACCTTAAACAACAAGGCAATATGTCAATATTACTCTGCGTTTTGTATATCAATAATAAAATTATCTGCGCCTCTACTTGTTTGAGCCCCGTCATTTCTTAAAGTATTGATACGCTCCAAATAGGCCTCATCAATATCCCCGGTAATATATTCTTTATTAAAACAAGAGGTATCAAAGTGTTTAATCTTAGTATTTCCTTTTTGCACTGCCTCGATCAAATCCTCAAGATCCTGATAAATCATTTTATCAGCACCAATCGCTACGCCCACTTCATCTTCGGTACGGTTATGTGCAATTAATTCTTCTACTGCTGGCATATCAATACCGTAAACATTAGGGTATCTAACCGGAGGCGCTGCAGAAGCAAAATAAACTTTCTTAGCACCAGCATCTCTAGCCATTTGAATAATCTGCTCAGAAGTTGTTCCCCTAACCACAGAATCATCAACCAATAATACGTTTTTACCTTCAAATTCCAAACTAATGGCATTTAATTTTTGCTTAACTGATTTCTTTCGCATTTGCTGGCCAGGCATAATAAAGGTTCGTCCAATATAACGATTCTTCATAAAACCTTCTCTAAACTTAACACCCAATCTATTTGCCATCTGTAACGCTGATGTTCTGCTGGTATCAGGAATCGGAATCACCACATCGATATCATGATCAGGCCATTCTTTTAGCACTTTATCAGCTAATGTCTCGCCCATTCTTAATCGTGCTTTATACACAGAAATATCGTCAATAAAAGAGTCAGGCCTTGCAAAGTACACGTATTCAAAGATACAAGGACAATGATCAACCGTTTCTGAGCATTGTTTAGTATGTAATTTCCCTGTTGCCTCAATAAATATAGCTTCACCAGGTTCAATATCTCTTGTACGCTCAAAATCTAACACACTTAAAGCAACATCTTCCGAAGCCACCATAAAGTCTGAGCCATTTTCAGTTTTTCTTTCTCCAAATACCATCGGCCTAATACCATGCGGATCTCTGAATGCTAAAACACCAAAACCAGCAATCATTAGCACGACTGCATAAGCGCCTCGACAACGCTTATGCACTGCTGATACCGCCTGAAATACATCATCAGCATCTATCCGTAGCTTACCAAGTTGCTGCAATTCATGCGCAAACACATTAAGTAAAATTTCAGAATCTGAATTCGTATTTAAATGTCTCTGATCATCTTTAAAAAGCTGCTCTTTTAATTCTTCCGTATTAGTTAAATTTCCGTTATGAGCCAGCGTTAAACCAAAGGGAGAGTTAACATAAAATGGCTGTGCTTCAGCAGAACTAGAACACCCCGCCGTTGGGTATCGCACATGAGCAATACCCATTGAGCCTCTCAGCTTCATCATTTGCTCGGTAGAAAAAACATCCCGTGCCAATCCATTATCTTTACGCAAATAAAATCGTCCGTCCTCACACGTCACAATACCGGCAGCATCTTGTCCACGATGCTGCAATACAGTCAGCGCGTCATAAAGCTCCTGGTTAACATTTTGATGAGAAACAATTCCGGCAATACCACACATGTTTATAAACCTTTACAATTAATAATTGACATAGCTCGCCAAACCAGACGGGATATGATCACGTAACCAAACAGCAAGTGCCTGGAAAGGGGGGATTAAAACAGATTCTTTCCACCAAGAATCTTCCGGCAAAGGAGTTAATCCTGCCAACATAATAATAATAGCAACGACAACTAGTCCTCGTCCTATTCCAAAAATCATACCTAAAAACCTGTCTGAACCTGTCAAACCGGTCTTTTTTACTAATTCATTTAACAAAAAGCTAATCAAAGCACCTAAAATCAGCGTTACAACAAATAAAATTGCAAATGCGCTGGCAATTCTAGCTGAAGGATAACTGATCATAGATTCCAGAAATACTGAAAATTCCCGGCTAAACGTTAAACCTATCCAGATAGCAAGTATCCAAACAACTAAAGAAAAAGCTTCTTTAATCAAGCCCCTTAATAATCCGATTAATAAGGAAATCACTATAAGAGCAATAATAGCGTAATCTATCCAGATCATTTAATACCCCAATACTTTATCAACAGCTTTTAATATCCACTTTAATCAAATCAAAACAACCTAATAGCGCCCACTTCACTCGTCGACAGATGTCAGAATTGCTTTAATATGATTAAGGGAGTTCAGCTTATCCTTCATTGCCTCAGCTCTTTTTTTAACCAATTCTGGCCCTACTCTTACCCTGTATAGCACACCATTCCCAGAGGCTACTTTGCTTATTGTGGCAGGAAAACCTTGCTGCCTTAGTTGATTTTGCAAGGCTGTCGCATTACTTTTCTGACCAAACATACCTACCTGAATAAACCAGCGTTCCATCTCTGCTTTATGCAGCGGGACTTTAGCAACTTCCTTCAAAGCCAGAGGCTCGGGAAGCTTCATGACATCATCTGTATTTTTGGGTAACGATATCGCTTCAGTATCAAATAGTTTAATCGGTTGATCCGGTATTTTTAACTCACTGATCATTTTACCGGTTTTATCAATAGGGTCATCAAATAACATAGGCACAAAAATTGCCGCTAAAGATGTGATAACGACCACCCCCACTAAACGCTGCTTTAAACCCTGTTCCAAAACCATACCCCTAATTATTCTCAAGCTGAACCAGATACTCTGAAACCATCATGAAAGAACCGAAAATAAGTATCAAATCACCTCTTTCGGCATTCTGTTCTGCTGCCATATAAGCTTCTGAAAAATCTTTATAGCCAAATGTTACATTATCCAGCTGACACTGCTTAAAACATTCCTGCATAAAGCCTTCACTGGCCGCTCTTGAATTACTCAATGGCGAAAAAAACCAATGATTAATAACAGGGCTAATAATTTCAATGACTAATTTAATATCCTTATCTTTCATCATTGAAAAAACCGCATGAATTTTTTTATCTGAAAAGTTTTCCTGCAAATAGCTAAGCAACGCTCTAACTGCCTGGGGGTTATGAGCCACATCAAGCAAAACAGGCACTTCAGCATCAACCAACTGAAAACGACCCTTTAATTGAATAGCCTGCAAACCTGTATGAATAGCCTGCTCACTGACAGGTAAGCATTCATCCATTTCAGTAACCGCCATTAATACAGTGGCTGCATTACGATATTGGTGCTCACCTTTTAATGCAGGGGTCGGAAGCGACAAATACTTTCGAGCTTTACTACCAGAACAAGACCATTCCCAAGCATTTTCGTTATTTTGAAAATCAAATTCGTGATTTATGCGCAATAAAGGCGTGTTTTTTTCAGTTGCGCATTGCAATAAAGATGCGGGAGGCACTTGATCACCGATAACCGCAGTAACACCTGCTCTAAAAACACCTGCTTTTTCGTAAGCAATAGCGTCCCGTGTTTCACCCAACCAGTCAATATGGTCGATACAAATACTGGTGATTATTGATACATCTGAATCAATAATATTAACCGCATCTAAGCGCCCACCAAGTCCTACTTCCAATAATTGAATATCTAAATCAGATCGCCAAAAAATATCAAGCGCGGCTAAGGTTCCAAACTCAAAGTAACTTAAGGAAACATCATCTCTAACCGCATCTATTCTCTCAAATGCTTGACAGATGATGTCATCAGCGACTGGTTGACCATCAATTCTAATGCGCTCGTTGTATTTTATGATATGCGGCGAGGTGTAGGCCCCCACTCGATACCCTTGCGCTCTATAGATAGCCTCTAAAAAAGCAATGCACGAGCCTTTGCCATTTGTACCAGCAACAACAATAGTAGGGGGCTTAATACCTTCGGGATTTAGTGCTTTAAAAACATTGGATGCCCTTTCCAGCCCTAAATCGATTGAGCGCGGATGAAAACCTTCTTGCCAATCCAGCCAATCTGAAAGTGATTCAAAACGCGCCATTTCAGTCTATTTAGTCTTGTTCACTATCTACTATTGTCTCTTCATCCGCTAAAACAACGTCTTCAGAACCAGTTTCTTGTGTGGCTTCTACTTTTACATATGAAGACATTAACATAGACAAAATACTACTTATTTTTTCTCTCATCTCGCGACGATCAATAATCAGATCTATCGCGCCATGCTCTTGAAGAAACTCACTACGCTGAAAACCTTCAGGTAACTTTTCTCTTACTGTCTGCTCAATTACACGAGGCCCAGCAAATCCAATCAAAGCCTTAGGTTCTGCAACATTAATATCACCAAGCATTGCCAAACTAGCTGACACACCCCCCATTGTTGGGTCAGTCATATATGAAATATAAGGAAGCCCCGCTTCTGCCAGTTTAGTTAGCGCAGCACTGGTTTTTGTCATCTGAAACAATGAAAATAATGACTCTTGCATACGCGCACCGCCACTTGCAGTAAACACGATAAAAGGCACACCTGACTCTAAACTTTTATTTATGCCACGGACAAATTTCTCGCCAACCACAGAGCCCATCGACCCACCCATAAAGCCAAAATCAAATGCGGCAGCGACAATACCTTGTCCATTTAAAGTCCCTTGCATCACCACTAAAGCATCATTTTCTTTACTGGATTTTTGAGCCTGACTTAAGCGATCCTTATATTTCTTACTGTCTTTAAATTTTAAAGGGTCATTTGCTTTTAAACTTTCACCTATTTCAACACGATCTTCTTCATCCAAAAACATATCTAATCGTTTTCTTCCTGAAATCCGCATGTGATGTTCGCATTTTGGGCAAACATTAAAATTCTTCTCTAATTCTGCGTTATATAAAATCGCATCACAACTAGGACATTTATTCCATAAACCTTCAGGAACCGTTGTTTTTTTTAACGACGACTCTGTTCTAATGGTTGTTGGGATTAATTTTTCAAACCAATTCATTGTTGCATACTCCGAGTCTATTCCTAACTATCCATTGCTTGACGCATGGATTTTATTAATTCAATTATTTCCGTTTTAGCTTTTTCAGGGTTATCAAGGTTCTCTTCTATCTTACTGATAAAAGCACTTCCCACAACCACGCCATCCGCCAGATTTGCAATGGTTTTTGCTGTTTCTGCATTTTTAACACCAAAACCAACTCCTACAGGTAATTGTGTATGCTGTTTAATTTCTGCCAGTTTGCGTTCAACATCTGAAGTATCTAAATGGCCTGCACCTGTTACACCTTTAACAGACACATAATAAAGATAGCCACTACCTACAGCATCCATTTTTTTAATTCTATCAACAGGGCTATTAGGGGCAAGTAAAAAAATCTGATCTATGTCTCTGGCTTTTAATAATGCCACACACTCTTCAGCTTCTTCTGGTGGTAAATCAACCGTCAACACGCCATCAATTTCTGCACGTTGCGCTGCATTGGCAAAATCTTCATAGCCCATGATTTCAATTGGGTTTAAATACCCCATTAAAACCACTGGCGTATTCTGATCATTTTTTCTAAATTCTGTTGCTAAACTTAAAACTTTTCTTAATCCCGTATGATGCTCCAGTGCACGTTCGCTAGCTCTTTGAATAACAGGACCATCCGCCATAGGATCAGAGAAAGGCACACCCAACTCAATCACGTCAGCGCCTGCTTCCACCATGGCATGCATCATCGGTACAGTAAATTCAGGATTAGGGTCACCTGCGGTGATAAATGGAATCAGTGCTTTACGCCCTGTTTTGGCCAACTCATCAAATCGTGTTTTTAAGCGGCTCATAATTCAATCCCCTCTTTCATCCTGATGGTATGCATATCTTTATCACCACGTCCTGACAAGTTCACAATGATAATCTTATCCTTAGCCATGGTTGGTGCCAGTTTAATTGCATAAGCCAAAGCATGACTGGACTCAAGTGCCGGGATAATTCCTTCCAGTTTAGTTAAGGCATAAAAACCACCTAAAGCTTCGTCATCCGTAATATTGACATATTCTACTCTTCCTATATCTTTCAACCAGGCATGTTCTGGTCCAACACCAGGATAATCAAGACCTGCTGAAATGGAATGGGTTTCTATAATTTCACCATCATCATCAGCCATTAAATAGGTTCTATTGCCGTGTAAAACACCCGGTCTACCCGCACATAAAGGCGCTGAATGATGGCCTGTTTCCACACCATCTCCTGCAGCTTCCACACCATAAATTTTAACTGATTCATCATCTATAAAAGGGTGAAATAAACCAATAGCATTTGAACCACCACCTACACAGGCAACCAAGGCATCAGGTAATCGTCCTGTCTGCTCTAGGCATTGCTGTTTTGCTTCACGACCAATAATGGTTTGAAAGTCACGCACCATAGCCGGATAAGGGTGAGGACCTGCAACAGTACCAATAATATAAAAGGTATCGTCAATATTAGTCACCCAGTCTCTCATGGCTTCGTTTAAAGCATCTTTCAAGGTGCTGGAACCTGAATGAACAGGTACAACCGTTGCCCCTAATAACTTCATCCGATAGACATTTTGTTTCTGCCTTTCGACATCAACAGCCCCCATATACACCACACACTCTAAACCGAGTCTGGCAGCAACAGTTGCCGTTGCCACACCATGCTGTCCTGCACCTGTTTCTGCAATAATGCGCGTTTTCCCCATACGTTTGGCTAACAAAGCCTGGCCAATTGTATTATTAACCTTGTGCGCACCTGTATGATTTAAATCTTCACGCTTTAAATAAATCTGCGCGCCACCCAGCTCCCTGCTCCAGCGTTCTGCATGGTAAAGAGGCGATGGTCGCCCAACATAATGCTGTAAATCAGCATCAAGCTCAGCAATAAAATCAGGGTCTTTCATATAACGCTGATATGCTTCATTCAATTCTGTAATAGCAGGCATTAATGTTTCTGCTACAAAAATTCCGCCATAAGGGCCAAAGTGACCTCGTTCATCCGGCATGTTATACATGTGTTTACCTGTCGCCTTCATTAATCGCTTGAATAAATGCAGCCATTTTAGCTACATCCTTAATACCTTTACTACTCTCAACCCCACTACTGACATCCAGTGCATAAGGTTTAACCGATTGCACCGCCTGCGTCGCATTATCAACTTGCAAGCCACCTGCCAAAATCACCGGCAAAGTACAATCTTCTGGAATTAAATCCCAATCAAACTGACTCCCACTACCGCCCTTTATTCCAGGGTGATATGCATCCAGCAACAAAGCGGATGCATCCTTATATTGTTCCGCTGTAGCCATTACATCCAGTCCTGGTTTCATTCTAATCGCTTTCATATACGGCTTATTATAAAGCCGACATGCCTCAGCCGTCTCATCACCATGAAACTGAATACAATCAACAGATACTTTACTTAATACTTCACGTATTTGTGCTTCCTGCTCATCAACAAATAATGCGACTACTGTCACAAAAGCAGGCAATGCATTAACGATACTTATTGCTTGTTCAATACTGACATTACGAGGACTAGGCGGATAAAACACCAAGCCAATTGCATCAACGCCCAGTTTAGCCGCAGCCACTGCATCTTCTACCTGAGTAAATCCACAAATTTTAACGCGAGTCCGCATAGCATCCCTCATCAAATCAAGCCGACTAGGATACCATAAAACACAATGGTTTTATTAGCTGAAATACTGAAAACCATCTGGCTTTTTATAGAATCACTTTGACATCTTAAAAGTAACACTTGAACCTTGTTAATATTCTTACACCCTCCATATCATCAAATATCATCTTGCTTTCAAATAAATGAATACATCCATAAATACTGACTATTTTGAAGAAAAAGATACAACAGGATTAATTAAGGGGGGAGCAACAATGACATCTTAAAACTGAATATTTTTAGCGGGATTATAAGTCTTCACTTTTTCAGCCTACTTTATTCCTTCAAGCTGCACGAGTTTAAAGCGAGTACTTGGTGTCATCCGTTCCAAACATACTAAAGGAACTATGATTTGCCTCTTCACTATGACTCTTTGCAATTTCGAAACACGCCTCCGCATGCTTCTTTGTATGTTCTACAATACTCTTATCAAGTTTTCCACGATTGACAAAATCATCCATAATATCAATAACTTTATTTAATGGCATTCCAGCCCTGTACGGTCTATCTTGCACAAGTGCCTGAAAGAT
>DAOWHF010000326.1:0-7031 GCA_030641565.1 Methylomarinum sp. | reverse complement strand
CTTATTTCCCCATTTGGTTATACAGATGGTAGCTATAGGTGAAGAGTCAGGAAAAATCGACAGCATGCTTGATAGAGTAGCTGACTTTTATGAAGAAGAAGTTGACAACCTGGTTGATAATCTCAGTAGCTTAATGGAACCTTTTATAATGGTTATATTAGGCACACTGGTCGGTGGATTAATCGTCGCAATGTATCTTCCTATTTTCAAATTAGGAGCAGCCGTGGGTTAATGATCTACGTCAACTCTGTACTTTCTACATGGATGTAGTTACTCCCACACACACACTAACTCTCAATGCACGAACTTCACAATATATTACAGTCCTCCCCTATTCTTCTAACCTCATTCCTATTGATCATTGGTTTACTGGTTGGAAGTTTCCTAAATGTGGTGATTTATCGACTCCCAGTAATGATGGAGAGGGGCTGGAAAAAAGAATGCACTGAATACCTAGAACTGGATAGCAACGAAGAAGACAATACCCCTTTTAATCTAATGGTGCCTTTATCTCGCTGCCCAAGCTGTAATACCGCGATAAAGCCCTATCAAAACATTCCCGTTATCAGTTATTTATTTTTACGAGGAAAATGCGCCCATTGCAAAGCACACATATCGCTACGATACCCGCTGATTGAAGCCTTTACTGGCATTGCCTCAGCTATTGTTGCTTGGCATTTTGGCTATAGCGTTGAAACGCTGTTTGCTTTATTGCTCACCTGGTCACTGATTGCACTTAGCTTTATTGATATTGATCAGCAATTACTACCTGATTCAATCACCCTACCGATGCTATGGCTAGGATTATTCTTAAGCTTATTTTCAATTTATACCGATACTCACGCCAGTATTATTGGAGCAGTCGCAGGATATTTAAGCTTATGGACTGTTTATCAATTATTTAAACTGGCGACAGGCAAAGAAGGTATGGGCTTTGGTGATTTTAAATTACTGGCTTTATTTGGAGCCTGGTTAGGCTGGCAATATTTACCAATAATCATTCTGCTCTCATCTTTAGTCGGTGCTGTCATCGGTATATCAATGGTTATCTTCGTTAAAAAAGATCACAACACACCAATACCATTTGGCCCTTATTTAGCGGCGGCAGGCTGGTTAGCATTAATATGGGGCAATGATATAAATACCGCGTATCTAAGCACTATAGGGATGTGAGATGCTGAAAATTGGTTTAACAGGAGGCATAGGCAGTGGTAAATCAACTGTCGCTGAATTATTTAACAGTCTATATAATATTCCGGTTATTGATGCAGACATTATCGCCCACCAATTAGTAGAACCAGGCCAACCAGCGCTAGCACTCTTACAGCAAACCTTTGGCCAATCAATCATCAACCCAAAGGGTGCTTTAGATAGAGATCAACTGAGAGAGGTTATTTTTTCTGATAGTGATAAAAAAGATCGACTAGAAAAAATTCTTCACCCTCTTATTTATCAACAAATGCAGGCTGAATTTGATCTACAAACATCAGTCTATTGCATTCTTTGCATCCCTCTTTTAATGGAGACAAAAATGACCCACTTTGTTGATCGTGTTTTGGTAGTTGACTGTCCAGTTGAGGTGCAGATAGAAAGAGTAATGCAACGAGACTCTCTTTCAAAAGAGAGTATCTTATCTATTATTAAAAGTCAGGTTTCTCGTGAAACACGACTTTCTCAAGCCAATAATGTTATTCATAACCCAAATTCAAGTACACCACTTGCAGAACAAGTCAAAAAGCTTCACAATCAATATATATTACTGAGCAACTCTTAGGTTCCCTTATCTGTGAACACACATACTTTCTACGAATTTCCGCTTAACGAACGAGTTAGAGTATTTATGCGACTGGAACAACTATTCCAGCAACTCACTCACTTCATGAATGGTGAAACCATTTTTGACAAGCGTGCAGCTATCTCAGTTTTGTTAAATATTCTAATGATTTTCAGTCGAAATGATTTAAAATCCGAATTAATTAAAGAACTAGAGCGGCATTCAAAATTTCTCAATCAAATAGCCAATAGCCAAGGCGTTGATGCCGAAAAATTAAGCCAAATTCTTAGTGAGCTAAACATCATTAGCCAAAAGCTCTATAAAACCAATGGAAAAATTGGGATCAACGTCATGGAAAGTGATTTGTTTCAAAGCATTTCACAACGAAACGCCATCCCTGGAGGCACTTGCTCCTTTGACTTACCCGCATTCCATTACTGGTTAGAACAAGATAATAATGTTCAACAAGCTGACTTAGCTCAATGGACAAAACCTTTAGCAGATATTCGCACTGCAATTGATTTAATACTTAATTTTATCCGCCAAAGCAGTATGCCCACGTCAGAACTTGCTGAAGCGGGATTCTTCCAGCTTGCCTTAGAAAAGTCCCAGCCTTTTCAGCTCCTTAGGATTGCAATTGACCATACCATTCCTTGTTTTGCTGAAGTAAGTGGAGGGAAGCACCGTTTCACTATTCGCTTTATGGCACCATCAACCGATAATAAGCGTCCCTCTCAAACTCGAGAAGACATCCCCTTTTCCCTGACTCGTTGCGTTTTCTAATGTCCACCCCAAATAATCCAACAAAACAACTCGTTGTATCTTGCCCTACATGCCAAGAAAACGTTATATGGAATGATACGCAAATATCCAAGCCTTTTTGCAGCGAACGCTGTAAATTGATTGATTTAGGTGAATGGGCGGCTGAAGAAAAAACAATTCCAGGAGATCCAGTCTATTCTGAATATGATAGCGATTCTTTTTTACAGTAAATTTACACAGCCCTTCTAAATTTCAAGTAGATAAATAGTTTAGGCTATCTACTATATAATCTCTTTTATTGATTCAGCCAATAACTTATCCAGATTAATGCAGGCACTTGGGTGACTGATACTGTCAGTACTCCAGATTTTCTTCACCCCAGCCTGCATAATATGTTGCTCAGCATCCCCACAGAACAATGGATGAGTGATAACCGCATAAACTTGTTCTACTCCAGCTTTCAACAACAAGTCAGTCGCTTTGGCCAACGTTCTCCCCGTACTTGCCATATCATCGATGATAACGACAGGGTTATTATGGAAATCATGCTCAAGTAAGCTCATCACTACTTGCGTGTCACCTTGACGAGTTTTTTCTGCTACCAAATAGTCAAAACCTATTTTTTTTGCAATAGCAGACACCCACTGTTCCGATTCACCATCAGGCCCCAATAACACGGCATAATCGAATTGATGCTTAAGAAAACAAGCAATTTCATCCGCCGCAGTCAAACTAATCGCATTAGCTATCGGTATCGCCTGACTTAGCTTTGAAATACGATGCAAATGTGGATCAACAGTAATAACATCGTCAAACTGCTCGGCCAACATTTGTCCGATAATACTCTGACTAACTGCTTCACCAGGGTGGTTAGCAATATCCTGACGCATATAACATAAATACGGAGCCACTAAGCTGACTCTTTTTGCCCCTAATTGCCTAGCTGTTTTTACACACAGCAACAATTCGATTAATTTATCGTTAGGTTGATTAAGACTGCGACATATAACCACGTGCTCAGGAATATTTGTTGGCAAGCGTAATAAGCTTTCCCCATCTGGGAAATGATGTAGGTATACTTCTTCAACCTGAACATCAAGTACCGCTCCTAGGCGTTGAGACTGAATCATGTATTCAGTAAATGTAAGTATTAACATAGCTATAACCCTAAAATGCAATCAACGGTTTCAATACCTGCTCATCATCACCAATGCTGTAACCCGTGTTCTGTTTTGCCAGGTTTTTTGCAAACATAAAATCTGCCTCAAATTCAGCATGAATCCGAAATAAAGGCTCACCTTTTACGACTTTATCACCCAATTTTTTTAACAAATCAACACCTGCTTTTTTTTCCATAGGCGCTCCAGCAATGCGGGCAATTTTGGCGGTTTGAAAATTATCAATATGAGTCACTACGCCGTCACGATCAGCACATACTTCATAACACAGTTGACCGGGTTGCAAATCAATTACTTTTGCTCCTTGTGCTTTTATAATGGCATTCATCTTTGCACACGCCCTACCCGACTCTAATATGTCCCGAGCAATGGCATAACCTTGTCCTCCACGCACATCCGGATCAAACTCAATAATTCGCCCCGCTAACTGCAGCGATTTTTGACGCAAATCAGCCGGCGCATCAGGGTCATTATTCAACACTTTCATAATATCTCGAGCTTCAAGCACTGGACCAATACCTAGCCCTATAGGTTGACGACCATCAGTAATCATTACTTCCAGGTGGATATTAAGATGATCACCGACGAACTCAAATAACTTTCTCAAGGCTAATGCTTGTCGCATATGTCTTACTTTGGCTGTTGGCCCGACAGGAATATCTATGATTAAATGGGTAGAGCCAGCTGCTAATTTTTTAGACAAAATTGATGCCACCATTTGTCCTTGTGAGTCGATTCCCAACGGCCTTTCCACTGAAATCAACAAATCATCAACCGGTGCCAGTTTAGCCGTTCCACCCCAAGCCAGACAGCCACGTTCTTGTCGAACAATATCTAATAGCTGCTCAGGTGAAAGATCGACATTCGCTAAAATCTCCATGGTATCGGCAGTACCAGCTGGTGATGTAATTGCACGACTGGAAGTTTTAGGAATTAACATACCATGCGCAGCAACAATTGGTACTACCAACATAGATGTTCGGTTGCCAGGTATACCACCAATACAATGTTTATCAGCAACCAACGGTTCATGCCAGTTAAGACGCTCACCAGATTGCAACATGGCACGGGTTAAATACAGCAGCTCATCACGGTCAAGATTATTTTGACCGGTTGCCACCAAAAAGGCTGCCATCTCCATTTTAGAATAACGCGTTTCTACAATATCGTTAGTAATTTCATCAAAGTCAATCTGACTAAGACGTTCGCCGTTAATCTTACGTCGCACGGCATCCATCGATGTTGGTGGTTCCGCATGATTAACTGTCACCAGCGCATTCTCTACTACATTAAAATAGTTAAAAGCTTGTTGAGAAAGCCCCAGCTCCCCCGGTTGTACAATAGAATTGTCATCAACCACATTAAGTACGGCAAGTAACGTTGTGCCATTAGTACTCACCAGAATTTTAGACAGAGCCTGAAATCCTTCCGCCCGATAAATACTACATTCACGATTCAAATAAGCAACATTCTCGTGATAGGTATCTATTCCTACTTGTCGTAATTTTAAAGTATCAATACTCATCACATTTCCCTTTTAAATAATGAAGTGCATCAGTTAATCATAATAGATATTTATATAACACTTTTTACTTCAATCATAGTTTTCTCTATTAAATC
This sequence comes from Methylomarinum sp., assembly GCA_030641565.1. GTDB lineage: Bacteria > Pseudomonadota > Gammaproteobacteria > Methylococcales > Methylomonadaceae > QPIN01. The sequence goes on along the minus strand of DAOWHF010000326.1, from coordinate 1,697 downwards.
AACCGCAGTAGCAACACCTTGTCTAGCACTAATAGCTGAACCAATTTTGTGAGCATTGTCCAGATAACTATCATTCGAAAGTATCGTTTTAATACGGGATGCTAACATTGTTTCTGTTGCTTCCTTAGCCAGTATAGGTTTTGCTGCCAAGCCTAATTGTTCCAAGCTTTTTGCCCAGAAAAGTTGCTCATCCATAAATGGAATGACGATTGAAGGTCTACCGCAAAGTGATGCAGAGTGTGTCGTACCCGCTCCACCGTGATGAACAACAGCGGCGCAGTGTTTAAATAAACTTTGATGGGGATGCCGGCCTATAAAAAAGATATTTTCTTGTTGGCTGTTTTCAGGATATTGCCTTGAACTAGTTTGAATGATAGCTCGACAGCCTGATAATTGAGTGGCTTTTATAAATAACGCCATACTCCATTCAGGAACAGCTTGTTGAAGACTACCAAAGGTCATATAAACAGGGGCTGATCCCGAGTCTAGAAAATGTTGTAAATCAGCATTGATCTGCCAATTTTGATTACTTGTTGGTAAATTAAGAAAACCACAAGCATGATGTTGCGGTTGCCATTCTTTATTTGTCGGACAAAATACAGGGTCAACAGCAACCAAATTAAGACTATCTGAAGTTAACAATTCAGATAACACATGCTTAATTTTAGGCATGCCTTCACTATTCCAAAGTTTGGTTAATTTCTTTTTTAGAATAAAGTCAAAAACCATGTCCATTAACTGCCATTGCAAAGGATTGAGCCAAGCACCTAAATTCGGGAATCTAAAAGGTGGTTGACTGGCGGCATGCAAAACGCCATGACAAAACATTACACTATGAAAAGGCGTGTTATGCTTTAATGCGGCTAATTTAAGAGGATAAAGAAAATGATGCCCGATAACCAAATCATTATCACTGACTAATTGCTTAGACGTTTGATAGATAACATCTTCATAAGGAAAGAACGCGGCATCTAATAAAGCAACTAACCATTGCGCAGTATTCATACGAAACGTTTGCTGAGCAAAAGATTCTAAATCAAAATTTATCTGCTCAGGAACTTGCTGGTAGCTGATATTAAATTCGGCACAATCTTCAGCATAATTTCTATTATCTAAACTAGTGACAACTAATGTCACCGTATGTCCTGCATTTTGCAGACCATTTGCCAGTGCGATCATAGGTCTGATGTCACCATTAGATCCCCATGTTTGTATACCAATTTTCATTAATAATCCGAAATAAGGTTAGGGGTTAGATAAATTATAGCAACTATCAAAAACCTTTCAGTCATCCACCCATTTTTATTCAAATGAGTATTTATACCTAGCTTTTTACTTACCCTTTAATCCACGCGCCATCACTTTATCTTTAGTGTTCTTCAAAATGGTACGCGTTAAATTAGCCTTGGTAAAATTGGCATTACTTAATTTAGTAGAAGTTAAATCAGCGTCGGTTAGATCTGCATTTGATAAATCAGCACCCTCTAAATTGGCAGCAAACAACTGAGCATTTTGTAACTTGGCATGGCTTAAATTTGCAAACCTTAGCATCGCCCGGCCTAAATTGGCATTGGTTAGATCCGCGCCTGTTAAGTTTGCTTTTTTTAAGCTGGCTCTCATTAATCCCATCGACTGGTTCTTCATATCAGCTCCCCAATTGATATTGGAAAGATTAGCATAGCTTAAATCTGCATTAT
>DAOWHF010000233.1:0-4196 GCA_030641565.1 Methylomarinum sp. | reverse complement strand
GCACATCCTATATTATCAAGTCATTTCTGAGCACTTTATCGCTGACGGCTTTTTCTCCGCTTTCTTTGTAAATATTTTACGCCTCTCATTTCAGCCAACAAACGCTGACTTTAATTTATTGATACACTATCATCTAGTAAACAGGGTTAGTAGACACAAGCATCCTCGTTTTTCGGCTAATAGCATAATAACAAGGTAGAATTGGCTTGTTGTTGGGATAGTCTGGCGAATTTACTTGTTAATTAATAGTTAGGCTAGAACCCTATAATATGTCAATTAACATGCGCTTCATTTTACACAGTATAGAAGTAAAGTATTAAGGATTATTTTTGAAAAATAACTATCAAGATAAGCTATCACATTTAAGCCCACAAGAAATAAATGACTTGATGGTATCGTATTATGATGGCGAAAAAAATGACGTTCTAATCAAAGAATATAAAATTGATATTAGAAGTTCATTATTATCGAAAACCTTTCCGTTAGAAGTCCAGAATAATATTCTATGTCCTTTTTGTATGACTCCTATGGTGTCTCATAGAGAAAGTAAGTCATCATATTCCTCTCCTGAAATTTTTTGTGAAAGTTGCGCTCATCAAAGAAACAATAAATATTGTCATTGTGAAAATTGCAAGGCAGAAAAAGAGAAAATAAAAGAAATTCAGGAAAAACAAAAATCAAAAAAGGATAATGAAAAAAGAGAAATATTACTGGAGCTTTTTTTGCGTGAAAATAGTGAGCCAATTGATATAAATCTGCTTAACTTAAAAAGTAAACTATACATATGCTCTTTACTAAGAGCATGCTTATCCGAAGACCTAAATAGTATTTATCCTATATCACAATCAAGTGTAAAACTGGCTCCAACTGATAGTTACATTATGGATATTGTTTCTTATTTGAGAGATGAAAGAGTTATCCTTTTTTCCCCTGATACACATTTAGATAGTATCATTATTGAAGATGGCTTTATTAAAAGTTATTACCCAATGAATGTAACTTTTAGGCTAAATGTTACTGAAGATAATTATCAAAGTTCAATAGATAGGTTGATGTACCTAAAAGGCATTGACTATATTTCCCCTGAAGAAAAAATACAGCATTGGTCAGATATAGGAGTATCTGAGAGCGTGGAATTTTTATATGCAAAAATGGAGGAATATAATCTTCCAAATGAGCATATTGGAGATAAAACAATTTCATCAATTAAAGATGCTTTAAATGATTTTTCTACTTCTCAGCTATATAATTTCATATGGCGAGCAGTAAAAAATGCTGCAGCATTTTATCAAAAAGAGAGAATATCAAAACAACATGCTGTTAATACCATTGCAGGAAATATTTCAAGAAGCAATGAAAAGTCAATAGTAGAAGGTTGGGATGTAAAAGGATATGGACGTGATTATAATTATCCACAAACGATTATTAGTGAAGTGTTCTTCAATATGATTATAGAAATTGGAGATAAGGGTTTCAGCTCTGTTAGAAGTAAAATACAAAATAACACTGCTGATGAATAACAAATTTTAGCTAAAAAGCCTAACAAGTGCTTCCAGTTGACCGCAATAAGCGCAGTTTGTTTTTAAAGATTAGTTTTTATCAAAGTTCAGTGCCTAGTTGAAGTTCATCGTATATCTTCCTGGGTCATCCGAGCTTGTTGTTATACATTTAATAAGTTTTAGCAAATTAATTTGGACAATTAGAAAAAAGAGGGAAGTAAATTTTGAGTTAAAACCGTTCTGTTTCCGACAGATACGACTATCTGGAAATTGCTGGCAACTCGATTTTTTATACCTGCTTTACTGGCTTTTGCACTGTTCTTTTATGTTTCAAGACGGCAGAGTTGATATAAAGATAAGTGTATGATCTGACCCTGTTTCCCCCTTGCAAACTCCTCCTGGACTTTTATTGAATGCACTGATTTAATCCTGTTAATAATGTTAACCCACAGAATAAATCATTAGACTATCTGCTGTTTCAAAGCACTCATTGATTTGTCCACACTTAATGGTGACATATTAATTGTCCCGAAAGTATTCGCCAAAAAAAAGTAGCCCGTATGAAGTTTACGTAATACGGGGAATAGATAACTCTAAACTCCGTATTACACTACGTTTCATACGAGTTACAATTTACAGTGCAAGAACTTTTGCGACGGTTGATAGACTTAAAGAAAATAAACGCTGATGGAAATGAATATCCTTTGCTGGCAATGTATCATTAATGTTTTATTACTATTAGTTATTGCCAATGGCATGCCTGTACTGACGCGTAAGATTTTTGCTGCCTATGGCGCCTGGCCCATTGATTTTGGTATTACGTTTTACGATAACCACCCCTTATTGGGTTACAGTAAAACCTGGCTGGGCCTGGTTGCCGCCATTTTGTCAACTACCTTAATAGCCCCCGTATTCGGACTGTCGTTTCAGACAGGTGCAATATTCGGTCTGCTGGTAATGTCTGGAGATTTAGCGGCCAGTTTTACTAAACGCCGTCTTGGTCTGATCGAAAGCAGTCGCTTCAGACTAATTGATGTATTGCCTGAGTCCCTGATACCGGTGTTCATTTTACGCGATACACTTGAACTAAATATCCTGACCGGTTTTATGGTTGTCACTTTATTTTTTATTATTGAAGTGATACTTTCACCCCTATTGTTTAAGATACATATTCGTCATAAACCCTATTAAGCAAAGACAGGTTTAAACTTATACCAACAAACGCCGGAGTAAACGTTTTTATGCGCAAAAATCAATTACGCGTTCTTACTTACAATATTCACAAAGGTTTCAGTGTAGGTAACCGGTATTTTATATTGCACCAGATTCGAGAGGCTTTGATAAAAACCGATGCAGATATCTTGTTCCTGCAGGAAATGCAGGGAAAACATAGCGAACACGAGCAAAAACACACAAACTGGCCCGAATGTTCACATTCGGAGTTTTTAGCTAAAGATATCTGGCCGCACTTTGCTTATGGCAAAAATGCCATGTACAAGGTAGGACATCATGGCAATGCTTTACTAAGTAAGTATGCCTTACTGCGCTGGGAAAATATTAATGTCTCACCCTTCGTCTGGGCCAGTCGTAGTTTATTACATGGTGTTATCCAACTTCCGGAGAGTTCGAGTGAATTGCATATTATTTGCATTCATTTAGGCTTGCTTGGCATGGAACGACGCCGACAAATTAACACCCTGTGTCAGCACATAGAAGCGCATGTGCCACGGGACGCGCCCTTAATTGCTGCGGGTGACTTTAATGACTGGACAGGGCAAGCCGAAAAGCAATTTTATCAACATCTAAATTTGCAAGAAGCCCACCAAACACTACATAACCGCTATGCTAAAACCTTTCCCGCCTGGTTGCCGATGTTACAAATGGACCGTATATATTATCGCGGCTTACAACCCCTCACTTGCGAACGGCTGACTCATGCGCCGTGGAATCGTTTATCGGATCATGCACCTCTGTCAGCAACTTTTGATATCTAAAAATGCACAAAAATCTAATTCAAGAACTATCAACCTTACCCAATTTACTTACCTCTTTCCGTTTTTTTAGTGCGCCTTTGTTGTTATGGCTGGCATGGTCAGGGTATGCGAATTATTTTCTATTTTTACTGGCAATCACTTTTTTAAGCGATGTTTTGGATGGTATGGCAGCCCGCCTGTTAAAACAGCAAAGCGAGTTAGGCGCTATCCTTGATAGCGGGGCTGATCTGCTCATTTATAGCACCATCGCCATAAGCGCTTGGTGGCTTTGGCCAGTCGTTATGCGACGCGAAATGTTTTTTGTAGTGATAACCGTTATTAGCTATTTGTTGCCCTGTAGCATAGGCTATATCAAGTTTCGCACTATCACCAGTTACCATACCTGGTTGGTTAAAATTGCCGCCGCACTTATGGGGTCCTCTTTTTTTATTTTATTGATTTTTGATATCGCCTGGCCCTTTCGGATAGCCGCTTTCATTTGCCTGCTTGCAGCACTGGAAGAAATTCTAATCACTCTTTATCTATCTGAATTACATTCCAATGTATGCTCACTCTGGCATACTATAAAGGCACATTCTCATTAATATCTAATAATGAAAACCGCCTGACTTTCGACCAGCACTCAATTAATAGGCCATCAAAACTCACTCATGATCTTTAATCCAACGCCTCCAACCAAATGCATTGATAGGGATACAGCTTT
>DAOWHF010000302.1:0-8692 GCA_030641565.1 Methylomarinum sp. | reverse complement strand
CATTCATCTAAGAATGCCGATATTTCTGCATTACCTTTTGATGCAGCAATAGCCACAGGATGTTCAGCAGCAACAGCTAAATAAGTCACACCCATTAAGGTATCTGGACGCGTGGTATAAATTCTAATTGGATCGGCTTGCTCAGCAAGCGCAAAATCCATTTCCACACCTTCAGAACGCCCTATCCAGTTTGCCTGCATAGTTTTTACTTGCTCAGGCCAACCATCCAGTTTATCTAGATCCTGTAATAATTCATCAGCATAAGCTGTAATTCTTACGAACCATTGCGAGATTTCTTTCTTCTCAACACTGGTATCACAACGCCAGCAACAACCATCAATCACTTGCTCATTGGCTAACACGGTCTTATCATTAGGACACCAGTTAACTGGTGAAGTTTTTTTATAAACCAGATCTTTTTCTAATAATTTAAGAAAAAACCATTGCTCCCAACGGTAATAACTTGGATCACAAGTTGCAAGTTCTCTATTCCAATCGTAACCAAAACCCAAGCGTTTGAGCTGCTCGCGCATATAGTCAATATTGCTATAGGTCCAATCGGCTGGATGCACATTATTTTGCATTGCCGCATTTTCTGCTGGCAATCCAAAGGCATCCCAACCCATAGGTTGCATGACATTTTTACCTAGCATACGCTGAAAACGACTGATTACATCGCCTATCGTATAGTTACGCACGTGTCCCATGTGTAATTTTCCACTGGGATAAGGAAACATCGACAAACAATAATACTTCTCTTTATCAGCCTCTTCAGTGACATTAAACACACCAGATTCTTCCCAATTATCTTGAGCTGTTTGTTCAATTGCCAATGGCGTGTAATTTTCTTCCATCCTACTCGTCTTTTTGCGTTCAAAAGCGTTAGAATACAGTACAGACGCTTAAATCTAAAGTGTATTTTAAGGAGAAACCTATGAGTGATAATAAATTTGTCAAAGCCTATAACGACCTTATGGAGCATTTATACGAAATAATGGATGATACGCTGCACTCTGTTGCCGATGCGATGGATATTGCCAAAGAAAAAACCAGTGAGCTGGGCGGATTAACTCAGGAGGAAATCAATCAAGTTGCTGATTTTTTAATGCGTGATATAGAACATGCAGCAAACTCAACTCCCGCAGTCAGTAGTAAAGATTCTCTTTCCGAATGGTTTAAATTTGATATCGATTTAATTGAAAATTTTGCATTAGACGATTTTTTTAGCCTTGCCGATAAAACACGTATTGAATTGGCAAAAATTGAAAATCAGGCCAAACTGTATCACACCTATAAAAGTGGTGATATTACTGGCCCGGGAACATTTACTTGCGACCAATGTGGCAAGCAAATAGCTTTTAAATCGACCAGTCAGATACCTGAATGTCCAGAGTGTAAAGCAAAAACTTTCTCTCGTAGTTGATATTACTGACTCAAAGCTTATAATGCAGTTTTATCTATTTGATTTCACGGGAAAATAATATGCGCAGGGTCATCTTCAATCAAAAAGGCGGTGTAGGAAAATCAACTATCACCTGTAATCTAGCCGCTATCAGCGCGGTTGAAGGAAAAAAAACATTAGTTATCGACCTTGATGTACAAGGAAACTCAACTCAGTACCTTCTTGGCCACAAGATTACCGATGCTGATAAAACCATTGCTCACTTTTTTAAAGACTGCTTAGGCATTAGTCTTTTTGGTGGTGGTAAAGAAGGTTTAGACTCTGCAATACATGAAACGCCCTTCCCTAATTTATTTGTTATGCCCAGTCACCCAGAACTTGAAGGGTTACAAAGCAGATTAGATGCTCGCTATAAAATATTTAAACTGAAAGAAGCATTGGAAAAGTTAGAAGGCTTTGACGCTATCTATATAGATACCCCGCCTATCCTTAACTTCTACAGCCAATCAGCATTAATTGCTGCCGAAAAATGCTTAATTCCTTTTGATTGTGATACTTTTGCCAGGGATGCCTTGTATACCCTGATGAATTCAATTGCAGAAGTAAAATCAGATCACAATGAAAACCTTGAAGTTGAAGGTATTGTCGTTAACCAGTACCAGAGACAAGCTAATTTACCAAGACAGTTAGTTGAAGAGTTAATTGCAGAAGGTCATCCGGTACTAGAAGCTAAAATATCCCCTTCAGTAAAAGTAAGAGAATCTCATTCTGATTCAAAACCTTTAGTTCACTACGCGCCAAATCATAAATTAACTGACGAATATCGCGCTTTGTACGTTGAAATTCAGTAATTATTAATTACACTAAGATTAAAGCAAAACATTAATCAGGGGCAATCGACAAGATTACCCCTGAAATTAATAAAGCAACGGATACAATCCCCCTTCCATCACCTTTTCTTCTGCCTGGGCAATAACCCCTTGCCTATCAAAGACTATCATTATTTTCTGTAAAACAGGGCTAACCCTAAGCTCGGACATACCCAGTTTAACCGTAGGATGATAAAGCATCCTCAGCAATAAATAATCCAGTCCAGTTAATAACTCGTTATACGATTTATCATTAAAAATAGAGGGAAACACTTTTTCCGAATCATTAGGCAAGCCCATAATCTGAGTCAACTCCTCGACAATACAAGAGACTAATTTTGCATGTGCTCTTGCCCTGTCGACTGGAATAACCACAATAGCCTTATTAATACTACTGTTGCTATTGATAGAAAAATGAGCCAGGCAAACACTATTCCGAAATAATTGATGCCGCTGTTTTGTTGACTTTATCTTAAACTCACTTAGTAATTCCTGTTCAAGCTGGTTTTCCGTTGAAAAAACAATCAGTAAATTAGCATCCTGCTTTTTAGTCACGGGATAAATATCAACACCTGTAATTTTGGCCAGATGTTTTAAATGTAATTTAGACAATCGCTCATGTAACGCCTGGTCAGCCACACGATGAATAAAATAATATTTAATTGGCTTAGTCCATTTACGAACATTACTGTGTTTTACTGAATATTCATTATTCAATGCAATTTCAACAAAACTACTGAGCAAATAATCAGGGCTAGACCATCGAATATGTTCTTCAGCTGATATGTTTGACAGCACGCTGGAAAAAAGAGCTATAAAAACATATTGTTTTAGCACTTTACACCAGCCTTTGTTAACCCAATAAAGCATCGAGATATACTCCGTGCGGTTAAGTTTTCGGCTTTTATCTTGAGTTGATTTTTGTTGAGAGCAAGGCACTGAAATAGGCGCATAGCAAGCTACGCAACTATTTCAGCAACGCAGCTATCAGCCAATAGAAAACCGAAAACTTGGCCGCGCGGAGTATAAGTTGCGGTGAGGATTTAAACCCATTACCAAAAACAACAATATCCTGTAACCCGTATGCAGCATGCGTAATACCGGGGATCGATAGGTCGAATGCCCCGTTAGCTGAAGCAAATACCGCTTAATCAGCATGTTTTATTACACCCCTTATTATGACTGATATCCAACAGCACGATTTCTTCCGGCTTCTTTGGCCTGATAAAGCGCATGATCGGCTGTATTCATAAAATTTGATAATAGCTGATCCGGTGTCGGTATGGTTGTTGCAAATCCTAGACTGATAGTAACCACATCGGCAACACTGGATTTTTCATGGGGTACTGCTAAAGACAGCACTGCCTGACGTAAATTCTCGGCAACATACTCCGCACCTTTCCATTCTGTGGCAGGTAGAATGCAGACAAATTCCTCACCACCATAGCGTGCCAACAAGTCAGAAGGTCTTGCAATCACTTTCTGCATTGCAGTAGCTACCTTTCTTAAGCAGTCATCCCCACCTGCATGCCCATAGTAATCGTTAAACGGTTTAAAATAATCAATATCAATCATTATGATGCTTAAAGGCGCTGCCTCTCGATGCATAGCACGCCATGCCTGCAACAGAAATTCATCAAAGCGACGTCGATTGGCGATGGAAGTCAGGGTATCAATGGTGGCTTGTTGTTTTAACAAATCCCGTGCATGTTTTAATTCCAGATGATTACTCACCCGAGATTTAACAATAGCGGCTTTTACAGGTTTGGATATGTAATCTATTGCCCCACAATTTAGACCCTTTGCTTCATCGTCATCATCTGTTAAAGAACTAATAAAAATGACAGGGATATCTTGTGTTGTCGGGTTTGCCTTTAATATCTGACAGGTTTGATAGCCTGTTTGCCCCGGCATAAGTACATCTAACAATATTAAGTCAGGCTTGTACTGTTGAGCCAGCTCAACTGCTTTTTGTCCATTTAATGCAAAAAGCACTTCATAATCTGATTCAAGTATACCGATGAGCAATTTAACATTTAATGGATCATCATCAACCACTAGAACAACGCTATCATCAGTCATAACAATCAGCCTCTTGTTGCTTTAGCTTATCATCAATTGTTTCCAACAATTGCAGTGCCTCTTTATAATCCAGATGATTAACTGCCACTTCAATTTTTTGTATCGTTGTATGATGGACACTCTCTTGTAATAAAATGTCCAAATTTTGACAATCCAATTTTGCCTTACTGCTATGCCTGACAAGACTATGAGTCAATTGAGCCACAAGATCACTCATACTACCTGGAAGTGAGGCTTCAGCCTCGCCAGATTTATGAGTGACTAAAACCCCACTTCCAAATTTATTTTGTGCAGGCTCTTTACTTCCATTATGCAAATTATTAATGGCGACCATTAATAGTCCCCAGTGACTTTCAAACTCAGAAAATAGCGTTAATAGTTGCTGTTTATCTACCTGATCACTAATATTTTGCTCAATCTCTGTGGCTAGATTAAAAATAGCTTGAAAACCGAGATTACCAGCAGTTCCTTTAATACGATGAATAATTTCTTTAGCAGATTCATACTGTTCAGTTTCTAATAATCCCTTGATTTGCCCCACTGTCTGCTGGTCTTGACAATAAAAATCGATCAATAACTCACGATATAAGGCGGGGTCTAACTGCAATTTTCCTGCATTTTTTGCAATCAATCCTTCAATCTCAGAGCTATAGTTTGTCGCCACATCCTCAGCCTCCGTGCTAACAATTTCCACCACATCATATTGTGCTGATGCTAGCCACTTGGCCATAATATCAACAATATTTCTTTGCTGTATCGGTTTTGCCAGATAATCATCCATCCCAGCCTCAAAACAGGCTTCCTTATCACCGAGTAATACATTAGCGGTCATCGCAACAACAGGTAAACGAGGTAAATTATTTCTTACTTCCCACTGTCGAATCGATTCCGTCGCCTGATACCCATCCATCACAGGCATATGACAATCCATAAAGACCAGGTCGTAATCTTGTTGATTAATGGCTTCCAGCGCATCTTTACCATTGCCTGCAAAATCAACAGTCACTCCTATCTTTTGTAAGAAATTACCCGCAACTTTTTGATTAACATTATTATCATCCACCAATAACACATGTGACTTAAATAGTGGCAAAGTGGTTTTTTGCGGTACTTGCTGCTGATGCAGTTGTGGCAACAATAGTTTAGCCAAACTCTTAAATAGCAGAGTCTGTCTTGCAGGCTTCATTAAACAAATATCAACACTTTGCGATTTAGTTGTATAACCTGCTGAACTCAGCATTAAAATGGGAAAACCAGAATAAAGGGAATGCTGACGAATATTGTCTGCCAGCTGCAGACCATCCATTTCCGGCATATGGTAATCAATCACCGCGCAATCAAAATCAGTTTCATTAAGTGCAGTTAATGCATCCTTGCCTTTGATATGACTGACATATTGCACACCCCAATTACTACAATAATGCTCCAGAATCAGGCGATTAGTTTCATTATCATCGACGATTAATACTTTTTTACCACTGATATCAGCCAGGCTTTGATCTTTCTCGGTTGACTCTGCCAATTGCACCGGTAATTCAAACCAGAAAGTTGAGCCTGTACCTAGTTTGCTATCAATGTGAATACTTCCGCCCATCAATTCGGTTAATTGTTTGCTAATCGATAAGCCTAATCCTGTGCCCCCAAACTGACGTGTTGTTGATGCATCAGCCTGACTAAAAGCCTCAAATAGATTCTGTTGCTGCTGACGGCTAATACCAATACCTGTATCTTTTACTGCAAATTTAAGGGTTGCTTGATTATTGTTGACAGGTTCAACTAGCGAAACTTGTAAAGAGACTTCACCTGTTGCGGTAAACTTAACCGCATTACCCATTAAATTGAGCAATACCTGTCTTAACCGAGTGGGATCACACACAATACAGGAAGGCACCTCAGAATAGACAAAACAGGTTAATTCTATGCCTTTATCGTGCGCCTTTTCTGATAATAAAGCCGAGACATCCTCACATAGAGGCAATAGCTCCATGTCTATATTTTCAATTTCCAGTCGTCCCGCTTCAATTTTGGAGAAATCGAGAATATCATTAATCACATCTAATAAAGCAAAAGCCGAATTACGCGCTGTTCTGGCAAACTCCTGCTGCTCATCCTGCAATGGTGTATCCGCCAGTAATTCCAGCATACCCAACACACCATTCATCGGCGTGCGTATCTCATGGCTCATATTAGCCAGAAAACTACTCTTGGCATCAGAGGCATCAATAGCATCCTGTCTGGCGATAGCCAGTTCGCGGTTATTTTGTTGCAAGACTTCATCGCGAGATTCAATTTCCTCCATCATATGATTGAAGCCATCGAATAATGTGCCTACTTCATCTGCTGCCGTTTTTACTGCACGCTGGCTGAAATCACTAGAACTTGTGACCTTTCGTGTCAAGTTGGTTAGTTTTAGTATCGGTGCGGTAACCAGCCCTTGCAAACGGATGGAAAACCCAATCGCCAATAACAACACGGAGACACTAATACCGATAAGGGTATAAATTAACTGCTGGGTTAAAGCTGTCAGTCGACTTAAATCTGACTCAATATAAATACCGCCTATTTTTTCGCCATCGACCATAACAGACTGAACAATTCTAATTGCCTGTTCGCTAACGACGGTTCCCACTTCGGGCAGATGATGAGGCGGAATCGCCTTATCCCCTTTCCGAATATAATGACTCAGTAATTCACCATCTGCTTTATATAGTGCTGCGGTGACAATACTGGATTCACTACGTAAATTAGCCAGCATTTTTTCCGCGCCTTTGCTTTCTTCAAACATAATCGCTGCTGAGCTGTTCATCGCTGTTAATTCAGCTAGCACAGCCATATCCTTTTGCAAGCGCTCTAATAATAACGACCGCCCGCTATAAATTGTCGCCACGCTGGATAATAATAGAGCGGTAGCCGTAATCACAGTGATTAGCAACAATAATTTCTGGCTAATTGATAAACTTGGACTATTAACTTTCAATGACATTCTTAGCTAACGATAGCAATTGGAAGCCAATATTCAGATTATTTGCCTTTGCTACTCGCTGATTAATAATAAAGGTAAGACGGTTATTATGGTTACCCAACTCCATCACCCCCCCTTGTGATGAAAACCCAGGCTGCTCACTGATGGTTAAAACAGATTTGTTTTTATAGCTTTTCAGAATCTCCTCATGGTTGTTTTGCGCAGTATTTAAATACAGTGCATCACAATTTTCAGCTTGTTTCTCTGCATTAAGCAACAGTAATTTAATGGTTTTACCGTGAATTTTACGTTTGGTAAAAGGTTCAAATGCCGAATCATATTGCTGTAAGCACATATGAAAACTCTCTTCTGATACGGCTGAATTACTCTCCCATTCAACAAATTTAATAAATTTAAAAATTGCAGCTGCGACTACTTTTTGCTTTTGTGTTGCTTTATTGTCAGCGATGCTGATAACGGTACCAGCGGCTAATAACATGATAAAAAATAGTAGTGTTGAAGTCGTTGTTAATATTTTTCTGTTTAGAATGTCCATTGCCACCCCGCAGATATTGTCCAGTCCGTTTCTAGTTGAGGGCCATCAAGTGCCTGATAAACGGGCAATCCAATTTCAAAACCAAGATGCTGACCTTTCAATGCTCCTTGTGGCGCATATAACTCCACTGATAACATCATATTCACTCGTTTACCGCCTCTAATGTCAGGATTTGCCGTAGGAACCATACGGGCATTTAACTCTGGGTCAGCACCGTGTATATCATCCCACCATTCGCCATTCATCCTTATGGAAGTACTTACCCAGTTATCCCAGATACGAGATAGCCAGAGGGAACCATCCAGTTTATCTCCCAGACGATAGTGATTATCATTTTTCCCCGTTCTAATCGTACCTAACATTTGAGCCCCCCAACCCCAATCACGCGTCAACCCTGAGTAACTCGCACCTGGAAGAAAGTCGAAAGTACCCGAACCCAGCTGCATGGGATAAGGTAATTTTTGATTTGTACCCATCGGGGTATCATCTCGTTTATTGATTGATCCTGTAGGAATACTTAAGCCACCTTTAATATTAAAAATATGTTCATCCCAACGGGTTTTAAAAGCCACGGCATTAGCCATTAATTTTAAATCGCCTAGTCCTTCCGATTGGGTAGTAAATTTTCTGCCCATTCGAGTCACATGTTCCATGGAAATACTCTGATAAGGCATCATGGCCATAAGGGTTAGCTCATCACTGGGCGCATACATCAAAGATGCCATGTGCATATCCATGGTCATCGATGTTGGAGTTACCATATAATCCTGCAAAATCTCTGCATTGCTTATTTGATGCTCTCCAGACAAGTTACCATTCAT
>DAOWHF010000068.1:0-3267 GCA_030641565.1 Methylomarinum sp. | reverse complement strand
GGTTTATGCGCTTCTGCTCCTGCATTAGAGACGATACGCCCTGCGGGAATAACACCTTGACGTAGCGCCCATAAAAATTCTTTATAGTACTTGTCTTTTAAAGACTTATTTTTTTCTACACTGGCTAATGCTTTAGCAACGCGCTGATAAGTTTCATCAATAGTGTGATCAATCGCCTCACCCTCTTTGGTTTTTAAACGATATTTTGTATCCCAAATATCAAGTGAAGCACTTTGCAGTGGAATATCTATCGTATTATCGGCAACAACGTGTAGCAATGCAGTCATTAATAATTTCCTTGGTAAATAAAAGAATAAACATAAAATCTATGCGTTCGCCAGCTGCGCTAAAAACCAAGCTAATACGGACATATAGTGTTTTTTCGTAAATAATAACACAATATATTGTGTTTACCAGCGTGCTGAATCACATTTTTTAGAGTCTTAAATCTTTTCAATAACTTAGCAAATATAATTTTTTTATGAACTAAAAACACACTAAACGAATGATTAATTCGCAATAAACTATAAACACAATCGCTTGCAGGAAACACCTCTGATCATTACCTTATGATTAACAACGCGGAAGTGATCATATATAAAGCGGACTGAAGTCCGCCCTACCTTTGGTTAGGATAGCCAAACAGCTTATAATGCTACAAAATCATTTGTATTCTATATGGCAATGGAGATAGACCCTATGGCTAATAAAATTAGCTTACCCCAATTTATTACCGAACAACAACGCAACACTGCCAATGCGACGGGCGATTTAACAGCACTGTTGAATGACATTGTGACTGCCTGCAAACAAATATCGCACCTGGTTAATCAGGGCGATTTAATTGGTACTTGGGGCAGTGCTGATTCTGAAAATGTACAAGGTGAAGTGCAAAAAAAGCTGGATATTATCAGTAATGATTACATGGTTGACGCGCTTAAATGGACAGGCCATTTAGCAGGCATGGCTTCTGAAGAAGAAGATGATCCTATTGCCATCCCTGCACAATATCCGCGTGGCAAATATTTAGCTTTATTTGATCCTTTGGATGGATCTTCAAATATTGATGTTAATTTAACCGTAGGCACTATCTTCTCAATTTTGCGCTGTGAAGAAGGCATAAACCCAACATTAGACGATTTTTTACAAAAAGGCAGTGAGCAAGTTTGCGCAGGTTTTGTGCTGTACGGCCCTTCTACCATGTTGATTTTAACTACTGGACAAGGGGTTAATGGCTTTACCTTAGACCAGGAAATTGGTGAATTTTATCTAACCCACCCCGACATGCGCATCCCTGATGACACACAAGAGTTTGCTATTAATATGTCTAATCAACGCTTTTGGGAGCCACCAGTACAACAATATATTGCAGAATGTCTGGCTGGCACTGATGGTTCAAGAGACAAAAACTTTAATATGCGCTGGATTGCATCCTTAGTGGCCGAGGTCTATCGTGTTTTAACTCGTGGCGGTATTTTTATGTATCCTTATGATCTAAAAGACCCAACAAAAGAAGGTAGGTTACGTTTAATGTATGAAGCTAACCCAATTGGGTTTATAGTAGAACAGGCCGGTGGACTTTGTTCTACAGGACGAGACCGCATTATGGACATTGATCCAAAAGAAATCCATCAACGGGTTCCTGTTATATTGGGGGCTAAAATTGAAGTCAACCGGATAATTTCTTATCATCAGGAGTACGACTCATGCAAATAGATGTTTTTAATGGTGATGCTGATGGCATTTGTGCTTTATTACAATTGCGCTTAGCTCAACCTATAAAGTCTCAATTAGTAACTGGGATAAAAAGAGATATTACTTTATTGGATGACGTAAGAGTTCAGCAAGGCGACCAAATAACCGTTCTGGATATTTCTTTCGATAAAAATAGGCCATCGGTAGAAAGACTCTTAGATCAAGGAGCCAGCATTTTTTATGTTGACCATCATCAATCAGGTGAAATACCTGTTCATAAAAATTTAAAAACCATCATTAATACCGACTCTAATGTTTGTACCAGTTTATTGGTTAATGACTATTTAGAAGGTAAATATCATGCTTGGGCTGTTACCGCAGCCTTTGGTGACAATTTGTTTGATAGCGCAATACAATCAGCTTATCCATTATCACTATCTGATAATCAGTTACAACAACTTAAAATGCTGGGTATTTGCATTAATTACAATAGTTATGGCACGAGTGTCGCAGACTTACACTTTGCCCCCGATTTACTTTTCCATGAACTACAACCTTACGCCTCACCATTTGACTTTATAGCAGATAACGAAGAAGTTTATGAGAAGTTATTAGCAGGGTATTCTGAAGATATGGTAGCGGCTGAACACCTTACACCTGAATATCAAACAGATAAAATTGCTGTTTATATGCTGCCTGATGAAACATGGAGCAGCCGGGTGAATGGTGTATTTAGTAATAACCTTGCCTATTCAGCCCCTGACCGTGCCCACGCCGTGGTGAGTTTTAACGGTCAGAAAGGTTATCAAATTAGTGTTCGCGCACCGATAAACAATAAATCAGGTGCCGATGAGTTATGCGCTTCATTTGCAACCGGTGGCGGTAGAAAAGCAGCGGCGGGTATAAATCATATGTCGATTACAGATTTACCCTCATTTATCTCGGCATTTGAACAGAAATATACTAGCTAGAAAAATTTTATTACAAGCTGTATGGGCACGCTATCGCTTTGCCCATACAGCTTGTTCAAATTATTGTATTACTCAATCAATTACATTTCCCGTTTAAATAAAATACATAACGAGAAAACAATTCTCTTTTCAAAACTCTTCTATTTAAGAAGGAAATGTAATATTACACAAAAAAAAGGGGAAGAGAGTATTAACTCCCTTCCCCCTTTTCTTTCAGAGAATATTACTCAAATGGGTTTTCAATAACAATCGTTTCTTCACGGTCTGGACCGGTTGATAAAATTGAAATTTTAACGCCCATTAACTGCTCTACCCTATCAATATAGGCTTTTGCATTAGCAGGTAGTTTATCAATATCTGTTACGCCTGCTGTAGTTTCAGTCCAACCTGGCATGTATTCAATAACAACTTCACACGCTTCGTATTGGTCTGCACCTAAAGGAGCAATCTCAGTCAATTTGCCATTGATTTTATAAGCCGTACAAATACCAATTTTATCTAGCCCATCCAATACGTCTAACTTAGTTAAACAAATACCCGATATACTATTCAATTGTACCGATTTACGCATAGAAACAGCATCAAACCAACCCGTTCTACG
>DAOWHF010000116.1:0-7766 GCA_030641565.1 Methylomarinum sp. | reverse complement strand
TATTAATCAATGGATTAACGAATCAGGCTTAAGCAATTTACCAGAAAGCCTGAGTTTAAATGTTAATGATAATGACTGGCCATGTCAGACAATTGAAGCATTATTCACCGCTAACACATTGCATATTATGAGTTGGCAAGAAGTAGAGTGTTTGTTTTTGAAATTGACAAAATACTTAACAGAACAGGCGATTGTTTGTATTTATGGACCATTTAATTATAACGGGCAATATACCAGTGTCAGTAATCAACAATTTGATCAATCGCTTAAATTACGAAACCCCAAAAGTGGAATTCGTGACTTCGAAGCGATAAAAGAATTAGCTCACACAGCTAATTTAATCATAAGTGATGACTTTGCCATGCCAACGAATAATCGATTATTGGTGCTACGTAAGGTGTAGTTTTAAGGGAGAGAGCAGATAATATAGTGCCCATCCACCGTTGGGCACTACAAAATCATGTCATTATAAAGTTAAGCAATAGCAGGTAATAAAATGATATTAAGAAAAGGCTCAAGAGGAAATAATGTAAAAAAGATCCAAACTTTTTTGGGGGTAACAGCAACAGGTTATTTTGGTAGTGAAACAGATAAAAAAGTCAGGCAGTGGCAGCAACAACAAGGCTTGGTTGTCGATGGCATAGTAGGTGACAAAACCTGGGCCAAATTGTTTCCCGCAGCAGCAATTGCAGCAACAACTAATGCGCTCACACTTCCTTTATCGGATATAAATTTAGACAAGTTGCGAGGACATGTTCCTGATGATGTTATTGCTCAAATTCCAGCAGCTGCCTCTAAATTTAATATTACTAACTCATTAAGGCTGGCACATTTTTTATCACAATGCGCTCATGAAAGCGGTGGGTTTAAGTTTCTGCGTGAAAACTTAAATTATTCAGAAAATGCTTTAACCCGTGTTTTTGGTCGATATTTCCCCGATACACTCGCTCAATTCTATGCAAGACAACCTGAGAAAATTGGCTCACGTGTTTATGCCAACCGTTTAGGTAATGGTGATGAAGCCAGTGGAGAAGGCTATAAATACAGAGGCCGTGGTTACATTCAATTAACCGGCAAAGCCAATTATCAGAAATTTTCTGACTTTATTAATCAAGACTTGCTTGCCAATCCTGATTTAATTGCAACACAAGCACCACTGTTATCAGCTGCCTTTTTCTTTGCTAGTAATCATTTATGGCAAATATGTGATAGAGGCAGTTCGGATGTGGTGGTAACAGCATTAACCAAAAGAGTAAATGGCGGCAAAAATGGTTTGGCTGACCGCCAGCAAAAGTTTAAGGAGTATTATGCTTTGTTGTGTGCTTAACTTTAACTGTATGTTTGTTGGTAAATAGATCAAATCATTTCACAGAAGACACAGAGGACAGATTAGGGGGCTGTGCCCTCTGTGCTATATCCTTCCCATCGTTACAGCATGGGAATGCATCCACTAAAGACTATTTTTTCTTGAAAAAACCTTTAATTCGGCCTTGAAAAGAATCCATCTTATCTGCAACTTCGGCTAATTTCCCAGAAAAACTCATATCATCTTCTTCAATAGCTTCAACTACGGGTGCTGGCCTTGCTTTTGTTACAGGTGCTCTTTCTGCAAATACTTTTGATTCAACTGGGTCTGGTGTAACCGGAGTTGAATTAATTAATGGATCAATATTTTGTTGATCTATAGGTGCAACTTCCTCAGACTTTAAATTATTCTCAGCTGGCTCATTAAATGCAGGTGAAGAAAATGAGCTTGATAAGTCATTGATTACAGAAGGGTTCTCTTCACTTTTATCACTGGGTATAGCAACATCTGGTTTAACCGGCTCAACTTTGATTTCAGTTTCCTGAGCCTCTAGCTCTACCTGAGGTATTTGGGGTTCATGCTTTGTTTCTTCAGGCTCTGCTTCTTGCGGTTGTACTTCTTCAGTCTTAACAGCACTATTCATTTTTTCTAATTCTAGATCCAGTGCTGAAGCGATTTCTATATGATTTTTAGCTAAGTCTTCGTGTTTCTCTAATTGTTCGGTTAGATCATTTTTATTATTGATTTCTGTTTCTAATTGTTGCTTTAAGGTATTTAATTCAATGGTAGATTGGCTGGCTTCTTTCTCCATTTCCACCACTTTTTCTTGCAACTCTGTGAATTGGGTGGTGTTAGACTTTTGAGAGTCCAATTCATTTTGTAACTGTTCAGATAACTGCGTTTTATCAGTAATAGTAGCGTTTAATACACCAATTTCCTGTTCTTTTTCGTTTATAGACTTTATAAACAGTTGTTCTTTGCTTGAAATAACAGATTGATGTAAGTCTTTTTCATACTGTAAGCTGTTTGATGCTTGTGTTAGTTGATGTTGAATATTGTCTATCTTTTCGCCATCATTTTTTTGTTGATTTAATAATTCCTCACACTTGCTTTCTGCTTGAGCCAAAAGTTTTTTATCTTGCGTGAGTTGTTGCTTCAATTTGGCAACTTTACCTCTTTTTAAAATTAAACCGCCTATAAGAAAGGAGGATACAGCCAAAACAACACTGTATCGTGTATTTAAAATGGCTGTTTGTTGCCAATCTGCCCAATAGAAGAGCATTAGTTCTATGTATTTATCCATTATAATTCCCCTAAAAACCACTTTTTAATAGGTAAATTTACCAGATTTATAGTTTTTCCATCAATATAATTTATTGTCATGAGTTACTAGTTCAAAACTATGTACTTTCAGCGCCAGGATTTTGCAGCTACAAATACGATTAGGATGATTGAATTTAAAAGCTTGACATAGAGGGCGCAGAGAAGGGGCAGGGTGACCAGATTTCTTTTCACCGTGTTATAGGTTCTTTTAATGTGACAAGTTGAGACTATTCTCAATTCAGCAAGACTCGAACTCATGTTAAGCGTTATCTTGAGTTGCAATATCCCAATTTGTTATGTCAAATAACAAGAAACTGCTCTGCCCCACTTATACTCAGTGGATGGCTGTATCCAAGTGATAGAGATTATTGCGGTGCTGACTACCCGAATGATATTGTTGATATAGCGGGATCAACAATTCTCAAAAAATCCATATGCTATACCGTGGTGGTAAAAACATGATAATAAGTGCCAGTAGAAGAACAGATATACCTGCATTTTATACCCCATGGCTTTTAAATAGAATAAGGAAGGGATTTCTGTTAACAAGAAACCCATTTAATGCAAATCAAATTCGTAGAGTGTCGTTAAAACCTGATGATGTAGATGTTATGGTTTTTTGGACAAGAAATCCGTCAAAGTTAATGCCTCACTTGTCTGAGTTGGATGCGCTGCCTTACAATTACTATTTTCAATATACAATTACCGGCTATCCAAGAACAATCGAAGCAGCTGTTCCCAAGCCCCATTTAGCAATTGAAACATTTACAAATCTTAGTGATAAAATTGGCAGTGACAAAGTAGTTTGGCGTTATGATCCTATATTACTTTCTAACCAAGTTGATTTAAATGAGCATAAGCGTCTGTTTTCAAAAATAGCTTCACTGTTGGCGGGAAAAACGAAAAGGGTAGTAATCAGCTTTTCTGACTTTTATAAGAAAACCGAGAGCAACCTAAATGTAATAGATGGGCTTATATACTCCGATATAACCAAAGATATGGATAATCTTCTGGATCTTTCAAAATATATGGCCGATGTGGCTGAAAAAAATGGCATGGAAATTAATAGTTGTGCAGAGCATATTGATACAACTAGTGCAGGGGTACCTCATGGAAAATGTATTGATGAAAAGCTCATTAAAGATGTGTTTGGATTAGCACTTGATGGTACAAAGGATAAAGGGCAGCGAGAAGAATGTAAATGTATTAAAAGTGTAGATATTGGAATGTACAATACTTGTCTACATGAATGCTCCTATTGCTATGCAACTTTTAACAAGACAATGGTAATCAACAACAAGAAAAAGCACGATGAATCTAGCCCTTTCCTTATTGGAGGAACTGAAGGGATTGATAAGCATTTGTTAGAGCCTGGTTTCATACAAGAAAGTTTATTTTAAATTTAATGAAAGGCTATCGGTAAGCGCTTTAAAACTTTTCTATACAGCTTCAGCCGTTGAAGTTTGTTGCGCCGGCTGTGTGTGGCGCAGGCGGATAAAAGCAGTGGTATCAAAGTTAAAATTATTGTGCTTAAGCTTGCATTGTTTTAGCAATCAGGCCAAACTCATAGTCATTGAAATAAATTTATTTATACAAGGAGTAAATATGACTATTGAAAATAATCAATTAGCTGATGAGGTGGTTAGTGCATTCAAGAGGGTTTTGAGCAAAGACGCTTTGTCACATATTAGCGATAAAGAATTTCATGAATTAAATCTGATGGTACATGAGGCTTTATCAAAGCAATTGTCACACACAGCTGACATAGTCGAAAATACTGTTAAACAATTAAGAGCCATGACCGAGCATCAGGATATTGGTTTATAACAGTGAAATATTATAAATGACTGGGATAAGAAACTTTCTTGTCTCAGTTATTATGTGTAGTGCCCCGGAGCTTGATTAGACACATTTATTTGTAGTTTTGATTTATATTGACAACGAGGTATCGAAAATTGTTGACTCAATACAGCCAAAACCGGACCTTCGTTGAAGTATTTACAAGAATACTAATTTTACTTCGACCCCTGTATTCCAGCTATGGTTGTATAGCGAAAACAACCCAAGGAAATTCTGGAGACTGGCAGATAAAGATCACGCACAGGTAATTTTTTAGCGATGCAACGTCAGCTTTAAGCAGACTGGAATTTGACTGAAACTTCTGTACTTCAATGGGTATTATGTCCCTGGAATTACCTCAGGCATAATCGGGGGGTTAGGGCTGCCAAACAGAAACATGTGAGCTTTACTAATCATTGGGTCATTGGAGTGGTATGAAATTAATCTTACCTCTTTCAAGAATATGACACATTATATTTTAAGGTCGCTTAGCGACCCAATCCTGTTATTCGTCATATGTTCAAATGTAGAATAAGATGAAGTTGCCCGGCAAATGCGCAATATTAAACAATAAATCAGAAAAATGAGGCTATAGGCCATGTATGATCAAAAAATAACATTAGCTTGACAGGTGAATTTGCGTTAGCAAGAATCGAATCACAAGAATTAAAAACGGCTGGCTATTTGAAAAACAGATGAAAAATACTTATCGCCTGATCCTGAATTCCCGCCAGCTGTTTATCGTAGGTATGCTGCTTGCAATCATATCCGGATGTGCAACCTTTCAACCGGTGCCTATCGACAAGCTTTCTTTCATGGAACGTGCCCAAACGAAGACCCAGGATGGGGTCACTGTGAACGTAGCGGTATTAAGCGCCGATGAAAGTGAACAGGCGTTCGGTGCACCGTTGGCTGACAAAGGGATTCAGCCTGTTTGGCTGCACATCGAGAATATGAATGATAGTAAATATCTATTACTCGAGAATAAGATTGACAGGAATTATTATTCGCCACATGAAGCCGCGTGGAAAAGTCATTATTTTGCCGCTGCAGGGGCCAACCGATCAATGAATCAATATTTTCATGACCAACACATCCCACTGGTCATTGAACCTCAGCAGACCGTTTCAGGCTTCGTCTATACCAATCTTGATGAGGGCCTTAAATATGTTAACGTTGATCTGGCGCGAGAAGGTCAATACAACAGTTTCTGGTTTGTATTGGAAGTACCGGGTCTTGAAGCCGATTATAAACGGGTAGACTTCGAAAGGCTTTATACAGAGGATGAAATCATCTACTTTGAGGACGATGACGCGTTTCGAAACTGGCTGGAGGAAATGCCCTGCTGCGTTCTCGGTGGGGATAAGGAAACGCTGGGCGACCCCCTTAATCTGGTAGTGATCGGTCATACAGGTATGGTTATACCGGGTTTTTCCAGTCGGGGCTGGGATCTGACCGAAACCATGCATTGGGGGGCTATATGGCGGACGATCAAATCATCACTGTTCGGAGAGCGTTACCGAACTTCACCCGTTTCTCCACTGTACCTGTTCGGCAGGGAGCAGGATTTTGCGCTGCAAAAAGCACGTTCCAAGGTTGATGAACGAAACCACCTCCGTTTATGGTTGGCTCCTGTCCAGTACAAGGGAATGAATGTATTAGCTGGTCAAATCAGCCGCGATATTGGTATTCGTTTATCCAGCAAGACCTTTGTCACCCACAAAATTGATCCAGTTGTTGATGAAGCGCGGAATTACCTGGGGTTGGATTTGTTTGTATCCGGGCATGTTGCCGCTTATGGGTTTGTTGAGGGCGTGGTCCCGGCTACTTTTAACGAACCCCGCTACAATTATACCAAGGACCCTTATTATACTGATGGCAGACGGCTGGTCCTGATAATGGCTGATGAATGGACCGATATTCTGGATATTGATCGGCTTGACTGGATGCCAATTTTGACACCTCAGGACCAATGAACTGCAGAAAAACAGCCTTCTACGTGAATGAAGGAGTGAACAAATTACGATTTCCAGTTGGTATTCAATAATATTCCCTTACTCCTGCTTATGGTGTAGGCATGTGAAGCTATATACATGGTAAATGCGCAACACCGGACAGCAAGATGTAAAGAAATAACAAAACAACCAAAAAGCAAAAATTGTATAAAAACAGCCATAGAATTATTAAAACCACTGTCTTTGGCGGTGTAGAGCGTCGGATCATATTCGGGGTCAGGCCTTACAATTGACATTCAAGGTTTTATGATTTAACCTGCAATAAATGTTAAATTGACAGGATATAGAGATGGCAAGACCTTTACGTATTGAATTTGCAGGGGCACTGTATCATGTAACGGCACGAGGCAATGCACAGGAAAATATCTATCGTACAGATGATGATCGACAGAAGTTTCTGGTCTTGTTGCAAAATACGGTTAATCGTTGCGACTGGTACTGCCATGCCTACTGTCTGATGGATAATCATTATCACTTATTGATTGAAACTAGCACGCCAACCTTATCTAAGGGAATGAAATACCTCAATGGCACATACACTCAATATTTTAATCGACAGCATCAACGTGTTGGACATGTATTTCAAGGCCGATTCAAAGCCATATTGGTACAAAAAAATTCTTACTTATTAGAATTAGCGCGTTATATTGCCTTGAATCCAGTAAGGGCTCAAATGGTGCGTAATGCCAAACAGTGGAAGTGGAGTAGCTATCGAGCAACGGCTGGTTATGATATAAGTGATGCCTGTTTGACCACCGAATGGGTGCTTGCTGGATTTGCCAACACAAAAAATGTAGCGCAGCAACGCTACCGAGATTTTGTTCAGGCTGGTAAAAGACAACCTTCGCCTTGGCAGCAGTTAAAAAACCAGATTTATTTGGGTGATGATGACTTTGTCAATGACATGCAATGCAAGATTGATCCAGAACAATCGCTTAAAGATATACCAAAAAAGCAAAAACTGGCTCCGGTAAAACCATTAGCGTATTTTGCTGAAAAGTATAAAACCCGCAACAAAAGTATGGCATATGCCTATTTAAGTGGGAGTTATACGCTTTCTCAAGTAGGCGAGTATTTCGGTGTGAGCTATGCTACTGTGAGTCGAGCAGTAAAACAAACAGAAAAAGAGAGTAGAGATGTAAAATGTAAGGCCTGACCCGAATGGCGTGTTAGCAGTTGAACTACACCCGCAGGCTCACAGTATAAAATGTACAGATATTGCTATTATAGTTGAGCTAATTGATGGCCGAACTATTTCAGCACCTTTAGTTTGGTTCCCTAAG
>DAOWHF010000219.1:0-11453 GCA_030641565.1 Methylomarinum sp. | reverse complement strand
CAGATTAAAGGGCAATTAATTCTTGACCAAGGGGCTGTCAATATTTTAATAAGTGCAGGAAAAAGCTTGTTAGCAGTTGGTGTTAAGTCGGTTGTTGGTGAGTTTGATCGAGGTGATTTGGTTTCCTGCATAACCGAAAATGGAAAAGAAATCGCTAGGGGCTTGGTCAATTACAACTCTAGAGAAGCAGAAAAAATAACCGGAAAAGTAAGCACGGAATTTGAAGAAATATTAGGCTACGCAGATGATGCAGAACTTATCCACAGGGACAACTTAGTGCTTGTGTAGGTTTGATCGGCGACGGCGTAATTCGACAGCTAGTAGCGTTTTTGTTTTGAGTTGTTTTAATTTGCACTACGCATAAAAAAGGCCGAGATGCTTTAAACATCTCGGCCTTTTTTATGGAATTATTTAATCTTAAGCTATTTCGCGAACTTTTGAGTTCAATCTGCTTTTGCTGCGAGCAGCTTTGTTTTTATGGATAAGACCTTTAGTAACAGCAGAATCAAGAACGGAAACAACTGTTTTAAATGCTTCTTGAGCTGAAGCTTTGTCGCCAGAATCAACGGCTGCGATTACTTTTTTTATAAAAGTACGCATGTTACTGCGTTGTCCTGCGTTGCGTATACGGCTTTTTTCTGCCTGACGCGCTCTTTTTTTAGCTTGTGCTGTATTTGCCATATTACAAATTTATTCTGTGTTAAATAAGAACCGCGTATTATCTGGGTAAATGCTATTATTGTCAACATTATTTAACGGATAAGATAAAGACATTGAGCCGACAACTTTTTAAATCAACCGCTATCGTCAGTAGCATGACGATGATATCACGTATTCTCGGGTTTATTCGGGATATGATGTTTGCCCGAATATTTGGAATTGATTCAGGAACAGATGCTTTTTTTGTTGCTTTTAAAATACCTAACTTTTTACGTCGGTTGTTTGCTGAGGGGGCTTTTTCGCAAGCTTTTGTGCCCGTGTTGTCTGATTATAAAGAACAAGGCAGTCAGCAGGCGCTTAAATTATTTATTGATAGAACCGCAGGCACGCTGGCTTTAATTTTGTTGCTGGTGACAATTGTGGGTGTTATTGCTGCCCCTGTCTTGATCACAATATTTGCCCCTGGGTTTATTGGTGAAGGGAAGCAATATGATTTAGCAGTGCAAATGCTGCGTATCACTTTTCCTTATCTGTTTTTTATTTCGTTGGTGGCTTTTGCCGGAGGGATTTTAAATTCTCATGGCAAGTTTGCAGTACCAGCTTTTACGCCGGTGTTTTTAAATCTTTGTATGATTGCTGCGGCAATTTGGCTTTCGCCATTGATGGCAGACCCCATTGTCGCGCTGGCTTGGGGGGTTTTTGCTGCGGGTATAGTGCAGTTGTTATTCCAAATTCCAGCATTATCGCGGTTGGGTTTATTGCCTAAGCCAAGGCTAGGCTTTAAAGATTCGGGCGTTAAACGGATTTTAAAGCTGATGGTACCTGCCATATTTGGGGTGTCAGTTACCCAGATCAATTTATTGTTAGATACTTTAATTGCTTCATTTCTTGCCGCAGGAAGTGTTTCCTGGTTGTATTATTCGGATCGATTGGTTGAGTTTCCATTAGGTATTTTTGGCATTGCGTTGGCAACGGTTATTTTACCCAGCTTATCTAAG
This sequence comes from Methylomarinum sp., assembly GCA_030641565.1. Classification (GTDB taxonomy): domain Bacteria; phylum Pseudomonadota; class Gammaproteobacteria; order Methylococcales; family Methylomonadaceae; genus QPIN01. Next base: position 9,795 of record DAOWHF010000219.1, on the reverse strand, counting down.
AATCATGCTGCGGACAATCCGGTTGAATTTTCCAGATCATTGGATTGGGCTTTGCGTTTGGTTTTATTGATAGGAATGCCTGCATCCGTTGGTTTATTGGTTTTGGCAGAGCCGATGCTTTCTACACTGTTTCAATACGAAGCATTTAGCGCGCAAGATGTGCAATTGGCGGGTAAAAGTCTAATGGCATATTCAATAGGTTTACTGGGCTTTATTTTAGTTAAAGTGTTGGTGCCAGGGTTTTCCTCAAGAAAGGATATGAAAACACCGGTGAGATTTGGTATTTATGCCATGTTTGCCAATATGGGTTTAAATATTGCGCTGGTTTTTCCTTTGGCGCATGCTGGATTGGCATTAGCAACGTCTTTGGGGGCTTTTTTTAATGCATCACTTTTGTTGACTAAGTTATTAAAAGACAAAATTTATAACCCCGGTAAAAATTGGGCGAACTTCATTATTAAGATTGTTTTTGCTAATGAAGTGATGGCTTTGTTTTTATATGTTGGGGTGGATAGTAAGCAATGGTTTGATTGGTCAGCATTTGAGAGGATCATTAGTCTTGGAATGTGGATTGTTTTAGGTGCTTTGGTTTATGTTCTTTCGTTGTTGTTGGTGGGTGTTAGGCCGGCAAATTTAATGAGTAAATAACGGTTTTTTTGGATGGCTGATTGGGTAAAGGTATCTTCAAAAAAGGGAGGAGCCTTTTTTAATGCTAAACTAAGCTTATATGTTGAGTAACATCGTTGACTGGAATGTAGGGTGTTGATTTAAAGGTTATTGTGAGAAGACATAAGTTGTGTGCTTATTTGTTTCTAGTTAAGCATATTGGTAAGTATTTTTTATGAAAACAGAAATGCAGCTGCTATATAAGCAGGGTGATAAAGTCATGTTGGCAGTTATTTAGTTTAAATGCAGTTAATGTCGTGTTCAATGGTCGTGAGTATGTGCACGAAGCTGTAGAATAGGCATTTCGTACCAGTGAAGCATTCGGTTAGGTGAAAGGTTTTCTCGCTAAATATTTCAGTAGCGCAGATATAGATATAAAATTTGCCGCTCTAAAGACAAATGTTTTATAAAACATGGAAATGAATGGGTCTCTCAGTGAATTTAGGTATAGGTTGATGCTAAAATGGATGGTTTTAACTGTTATGGCTATCTATGTATTTGATTAGGGGGTTAACCCACCTGAAACCATTAGAAAATGGTTGTGTGCTAAGCATCGGGAATTTTGATGGTGTTCATACGGGGCATAGTAAAGTTATAGAAAAATTAGCCAGACAAGGCAAAGAAATGAACTTGCCAGTTGTGGTGATGATGTTTGAACCGCAGCCTTTAGAGTTTTTTCTGGGGGAGAATGCACCATCTCGGTTAATGCGATTGCGGGAAAAAGTGATTCAGTTAAAGACACTACCTGTTGATAAGTTGCTGGTGGTTAAATTTAATAAAACCTTTGCGGACTATCACGCAGATGATTTTATTGTAGAGCTTTTGGTTAATAGATTGAATGTAAAGCATTTGGTGGTAGGGGATGATTTTCATTTTGGCAAAGCGCGTTGTGGAAACTTCGCCATGCTAAAAGAAAAAGGCTTACAGTTTGGTTTTAAGGTTGAAGATACTCATTCGCATTTTGTTGACGGGCACCGTGTTAGTAGTACCTTGGTTAGGGATGCTTTAGGTGTCGGTGATTTAGCAACAGCCAAATTAATGTTGGGGCGCGACTATTCTGTTTGTGGTCGAGTTGCTCACGGTCATAAGCGGGGGAGAACCATTGGTTTTCCGACAGCTAATATACAAATGTTTAGAAAAAACACGCCAATAGCGGGTGTGTTTGCCGTCACTATGACAGGCATTGATAACAAAGAGATACACGGTATTGCCAATGTAGGAACACGTCCTACTGTTGCTGGTGGAGAAAAGGTCATTTTAGAAACCCATCTATTTGACTTTGATAAGGAAATATACGGACATTATGTGGAAGTACATTTTAAGCAAAGAATTAGAGATGAAATTCGTTTTCAATCTTTTGATGAGCTTAAACAACAAATAGAAAAAGATATTACGACTGCAAAACAGTTTTTTGCTGATTAAGTAACCTCCATTGATCCCTCTTTTGAATAAAGAGGCTAAACAGTTACATTTTTTGCACATTTACAAAATTAATCGCTTACGAAGCTAGAAATATGGAATATAAAAAGACACTTAATTTACCTAAAACAGCTTTTCCAATGAAAGGGAACTTGGCTCAACGTGAGCCAGAGCGTTTAAAAAAATGGAATGAAGCAGATTTATACCAGCAAATTAGGGATGAATTTGCCGGTAAACCCAAGTTCACTTTGCATGATGGCCCTCCTTACGCCAATGGTGCGATTCATATTGGTCATGCCGTTAATAAAGTATTAAAAGATATTATTCTTAAATCAAAAACTCTTAACGGGTTTGATGCGCCTTATGTGCCAGGCTGGGATTGTCACGGTCTACCGATTGAATTAATGGTCGAAAAGAAAATCGGTAAAGCCGGGGTTAAAGTATCTCCGGCGGTATTTCGTAAAGAATGTCGTAAATATGCCGAAAAACAAGTTAAAGCACAGAAAGAAGAGTTTATTCGCTTAGGTATTTTTGGTGAGTGGAATAATCCTTACTTAACTATGAACTTTGATGTTGAGGCTGATATTGTTCGTTCATTAGGTAAGATTGCTAGCAAAGGCCATTTAAGTCAAGGCTCTAAACCAGTGCATTGGTGTACAGATTGTGGCTCTGCACTGGCCGAAGCTGAGGTGGAATACGAGGATAAGCATTCGCCAGCGATTGATGTAAAATTTAAAGTGATTGATGAAGCGGCATTTATGGCGGCTTGTCATCATGCGCCAGAGCATGAGGGGCAAGGACCTTTGTCGGTAGTCATTTGGACCACAACACCTTGGACATTACCTGCTAACCAAGCGGTATCTCTAAACCCAGAGTTAGAGTACGCCGTGGTTCAATGTGACATTGATGGCAAACAACAACGCTTAGTGGTTGCTGAAGTATTATTAAAAGATGCCATGTTACGTTACGGTGCCGGTGAGCATCACGTCATTGCTTATTGCAAAGGTAGCGCATTAGATCAGCAATTATTACAACATCCTTTTTATGATCGTCAAGTGCCTATTATTTTAGGTGACCATGTCACTACCGATGCAGGTACAGGTGCGGTACATACGGCACCGGGCCATGGTCAAGACGATTATGTGGTCGGTGTAAGAAATGGTCTGCCAATTGATAATCCTGTTGATAGCAATGGCGTATTTTTACCTAGCACTCCTATTTTTGCCGGTGAGCATGTATTTAATGCCAATGAACACGTTATTGAAGTTTTAAAAGAGAACAATGCATTAGCACATCATGTGGCAATTTTTCATAGTTATCCACATTGCTGGAGACATAAAACACCGATTATTTTTAGAGCGACACCTCAGTGGTTTATCTCTATGGATAAAAACAAACTGCGTGAGCAGGCGTTAAATGAAGTCAAGCGCGTGCAATGGATTCCTGATTGGGGTCAAGCGCGTATTGAAGGTATGATTGATGGTCGTCCTGACTGGTGTATTTCTCGTCAACGTACATGGGGTGTACCGATTGCATTATTTGTGCATAAAGAATCGGGTGAATTACACCCGCGTACTGCTGAATTAATTGAGCAAGTGGCGCAACGTATAGAAGAAAAAGGCATTGAAGCGTGGTTTGAGTTAGACGCTTCTGAGCTGATTGGTGACGATGCAGCACATTACGACAAAATGCAAGATACCTTAGATGTCTGGTTTGATTCGGGTGTGACTCATGCAGCTGTATTAGATCGTAGAGAGCAATTAAATTTCCCTGCAGATTTATATTTAGAAGGTTCTGATCAACACAGAGGTTGGTTCCAGTCATCATTATTAACATCGGTAGCGATGAATGATGTTGCGCCTTATAAAGCGGTATTAACACATGGCTTTACAGTGGATGCAGATGGCAAGAAAATGTCTAAATCCAAGGGTAATGTGGTTGCTCCGCAAAGCATTATGAAAAATCTAGGGGCAGATGTACTTAGATTATGGGTATCGGCTACAGATTACCGTGGTGAGATGAATGTCTCTGATGAAATTTTAAAGCGTACTTCAGATGGTTATCGTCGATTAAGAAATACCGCACGTTTCTTGTTATCTAATTTAGATGGTTTTGATCCGGCAACTGATTTGGTTGCAGCAAAAGATATGCTGCCCTTAGATCGTTGGGTGGTTGATAGAGCACATCAATTACAGGAAGAGGTTGTCGGTGCTTATGAAAGCTATCATTTTCAGCATGTGTACCAAAAAGTGCATCATTTCTGTGCAATGGATTTAGGTAGTTTCTATTTAGATATTGTTAAAGATCGTCAATACACTGCTAAGCCTGATGGTTTAGCGCGTCGTTCTGCGCAAACAGCGATGTATCATGTGATAGAAGCATTGGCGCGTTGGTTAGCACCAATTACCAGTTACACTGCAGATGAAATTTGGCAATATATCCCTGGTGAACGCAGAGATTCTATTTTCTTAACTACTTGGTATGACGGTTTATTTGAGCTTGATGCCGATACTAAAATGGATAGGGCGTTTTGGAATCAGATCATGCTGGTGCGCACCGCAGTGAGTAAAGAAATTGAGCAAGTCCGCTCAAAAGGTGAGGTTGGGTCATCGCTTAATGCAGAAGTTGAGTTGTACTGTAATGAAGCCTATTTTTCTTCACTGAACTTGTTATCAACAGAGCTGCATTTTATCTTTATTACCTCAGCGGCTTCATTGGCAGATGAAAAATTCTGTCCAGAAGATGCGATTCAAACTGAAATAGAAGGTATTCGTCTTAAAGTGACAGCATCTGAGCAAGAAAAATGTACTCGTTGTTGGCATCATCGTCATGATGTGGGCGAGCATAAGGAACATCCTGAGCTTTGTGGGCGTTGCGTGGAAAATATTGATGGCGCAGGCGAAGTCAGACACTTTGCGTAAAGGGTTTATGTAACACCTTAATTCTATACAGGTAAAAGCAACCTTCACACAAAGGCACAGAGAGCTGCGATTGTTTTCTCTTCTTCGTGGCTTAGTGGCTTTGTGTGTTGTTTGTATTTGTAGATAATGAGAAGTTACATTTTTGTCAAAATAACAAAAATGGGTTGCTAGGTTATAAAATGCTTAAATGGTTATGGTTGTCTCTTATTGCACTGGTGCTTGATCAGTGGAGCAAAATTGCGGTAGATGGTTCCATGCGTCTTTATGAGTCTATTGCTGTAATACCCTATTTCAACCTGACCTATGTTCACAATACAGGCGCAGCATTTAGCTTTTTAAGTGACGCGGGTGGTTGGCAGCGCTGGTTTTTTGCTGCAATGGCATTAATTATTAGCACTGTATTGATTGTCTGGTTATATCGATTAAAAAAACATGAGACTTTGTTGGCGATTGCGTTAGCTTTAGTTTTAGGTGGCGCAATCGGTAATTTAATAGACCGTTTAGCTTATGGTTATGTGATTGACTTTTTAGATGTGTATTACCAATCTTGGCATTGGCCTGCATTTAATGTTGCAGATATGGCTATTTCACTAGGTGTATTTTTAATGATACTAGAAAGTCTAGGGATAGGAGCAAACTCAGCAGCGATTGATAATGAATAAGTTCGGTCATTCTTTGGCCATATTTACAGTTGCTTATTCTGTTAATGTGCTTGCAGAAGAGCAAGCTTCGGCGGATAGTTTTTTTCTGGATGATGCCCCCGTTGTGTTATCGGCAACACGATTAAAACAGTCTTTAGCTGATGCGCCAGCAGCCATCACGGTGATTGATAAAGCCATGATAAGAGCCAGTGGCGCTAAGGAAATAGTTGAACTCTTTCGTTTAGTGCCTGGCATGCAAGTTGGCTATAAACGTAATCAACTTCCATCGACGACATATCATGGAATGAGTGATGAGTTTGCTAGAGGTATGCAAGTTTTGGTTGATGGACAATCTATATATCTTGCCAGTTTTGGAGGCTTATATTGGATTGATTACCCGGTATTAATTGAAGATATTGAACGCATCGAAGTGATACGAGGGCCTGCCGCTTCAACTTATGGACCTAATGCTTTTTTAGGGGTTATTAATATAATAACTTCGCACACTTCGCAAACCCAAGGAGCTCAAGCTGATTTTCGTGCAGGTGGAGGTGATTATTATCGTGGTGTAGCGAGGTATGGCGGAAAATTAGATGATTTAGGCTACCACTTTAGTTTTTCTCATAACGAGAAAGATAGCCTGGAAAATGCAGTGAATGACCAGTCTATTAATTTGTTTACTAGCCGTTTTGATTACCAATTATCAAACAAAGATACCCTGCAATATAATTTGGGCTTTAGTCAAGGCAAGCGCCATATGGGGGTTGAAAATGATCTCAATGACCCTTTTCGTTATGAACGTAGCATGCAAGTAAGTCAAAATTTAACTTGGGAGCATCATTTTGATACGGGCGAACAATTGGCTATGCATTTAACTCATAATCATCATGAAATGGATGATGATTTTGTGACGGATGGTGTTCCTGTCAGTAATGATCAGCTTGCTGATCGAATTGATTTTGAATTGCAGCATACATTTTCACCTTTTGAAAATACCCGAATGGTCTGGGGGCTAGGAAGTCGTTTAGATAGAATGCGGATTCCTATTTGGGTGGGCGATGATGAAAAAAGTAATGTGCTTTATCGTACTTTTGCCAATATAGAGTGGAAATTTCTTGATGATTTTAGTTTGAACCTTGGTGCTTTAATTGAAAAGAATTCGTACACTGATTTTGATATGTCACCTAAGATTGCATTAAATTACCAGTGGACGAATTTGCAAAGTTTTAGAGTAATGGCTTCGCGTGCTTCTCATATGCCTACATTGGGGGAGCAAAATCTGGATTTTGGAGAGCCTGTGAGAACATTACTGAATGTACGAGTAAAAACGTCTCGGACACTGAGTCCTGTTGAGGTGTTTACTTACGAAGGTGGTTATCATGGGCAGTTTTTAAATAAACAATTAGTTGCTGATGTAAAAATAGCCTATCAGCGTTTTGAGCAGCTGACCCAACCCGTATTTGGGTATTTAGATGCCAATAACAATGCCATACTTGATTATGATACGACGGATGTTGCTAATACTTTAAATTATGAAGTACAACTCGATTATAAACCGAGTACTAAAGCTTTAGTTCATGCGGGTTATTCCTGGATTAATATTAATCATAAAGGGGGGCTGCATAATTATGCTAAGTCTGCACCGCATCATTCAGCTAATTTCTTGGCATCATATATATTTCCTAGGCAGTGGGAAGCCAGTTTAGCTTATTACTATCGTAGTGAAATGCAGTATTTACGTTCTGATGTTATAGATCAGTATCAACGACTAGATTTTATTTTACGAAAAAGTATTGACTTAACAGCCTCTCAGAAAGTGGAACTTTCTTTTATACATCAGAATAATTTAGGATCAAAAGATGAGTTTTTGCAGGGAGATCGCTTAACTGATCGTAGCTTTATCGAAGTTTCTTATCAGTATGATTAATCTTCTAAAGCAGATAGCAAAGTCTGCCAATTAAAGCTCTCCCCAGGATCGGTTTTTCTGCCTGGTGCTATATCACTATGCCCAGTGATATTCTCTTTAGATAGCGATGGGTAATTTTCCAGCAATGCTTTGCTAACTAAGGCAAGCTGTTGATATTGTTTGTCTGTATAAGCTTGTGTTTCAGAGCCTTCTAACTCAATTCCAATTGAGAAATCATTGCATTTTTCTCGGCCTTTATACTTAGATATTCCCGCATGCCAAGCCCGCTTGTTAAAGGGTACATATTGCACAATTTCCCCTGTACGCTTAATTAACAGATGTGACGATACTTGTAATTGATGAATTTCTTTAAAGTAAGGGTGCTCGTCTGGATTGAGTTGATTGCAAAACAATTGGTCGATATAGCCGCCACCAAACTGTTCTGGAGGTAGGCTAATGCAATGCACCACAATGAGTGATATGTCCTCTGTTACAGGCCGCTCATCACAATTAGGTGAAGGTATTCTTGTGGAGTGGCTTAGCCAGTGATTCTCAATTCTCATTTGATGGGCGACTCAGGCAAATACTTTACAATCAATTAGAAAAAATACTGGTATTATTTATTCCAAAATTTAAAGAGTGGGAGTATTTTACCAATAATGAGCAAGCAACCAACGATTACTGAAATAAAAAATTTTCTTAATGAAGATATTGGCAGTGGAGATATAACGGCCAGTATCATTTCAAATGATCGACAAGCTAAAGCAACGGTAATAACCAGAGAGCCAATGGTATTGTGCGGACAAGCATGGTTTGATGCCGTGTTTAAAGCGCTTAATTCAGATATCAGTATCCATTGGTTTTTTGCTGATGGTGATTCTGTTGCAGAAAACACTGTTTTATGTGAATTAAAGGGTGCGGCTAAAGATTTGTTAACCGGTGAGCGTACGGCATTAAATTTGTTGCAGACCTTATCTGCAACAGCATCTGTTGCAAAATGCTATGCAGATGCCGTTTTGGGTACTCAATGCAAGGTTCTGGATACACGAAAAACGATTCCCGGCTTAAGAAATGCCCAAAAATATGCGGTGACTTGTGGTGGCTGTGTAAATCATCGAACAGGGCTTTATGATGGCGTATTAATTAAAGAAAATCATATTATAGCGGCGGGGTCTATTGCCCTGGCCATTAGTTCGGCCAGAAAAATAACTGATGTCCTGGTCGAGGTTGAGGTTGAGTCACTGGATGAATATCAACAGGCTTTAGCAGCGAAGCCAGACCGTATTATGCTGGATAATTTTTCTCTTGCAGAAATGGTACAAGCGGTTAATCTTAATAAAGGCAATATTGAGTTGGAGGCTTCGGGAGATATCACCTTAGATAATATCCGTAAAATAGCCGAAACTGGAGTTGATTACATTTCTATCGGCGCATTAACGAAACATGTTAATGCGATTAATTTATCAATGCGAATTACCATGGAATAATGAACATGACAGATAATGCCAGCGCCATTTTTAAGCATATCACGCAAGGCGTGTATGTTATCAGTGTGAATAATGGGCAGGAGAGAAATGCTTTTACTGCTGCTTGGGTGATGCAAGTTTCATTTGACCCATTGCTGATCTGTTTTAGCATTAATCCAGAGCATCATTCTTATGCTTTGTTACAAGAGGGTGCTGCTTGTTGTATTAGCGTGTTAAATGATGAGCAGTATATAGAAGCAGAACATTTTGGGCAGTCTTATAGTAAAGATAAGATGTCGGGATTCACTTGGCTAGAAACAACAACGGGAGCTCCTGCACTGTCAGATAGTCTGGCATATTTTGATTGTCAGGTTGATCACTATTCAGACGCTGGAGACCATAAATTAGTGATTTGTCGTGTGCTGGATGCGGCTATTTTAAATGAAGGTCAGCCTATGCTGTATAGCGATACTGGTGATATGGATGGTAGTAGTGAACTGCTGTAATGTCGCCATATTTAGGTAGGCTAAAATAGCAGTTTAGTCTAGGTCTGTTTCCATAAAAAGCACCATTTTTGCTCTTGATAAGCACGTTCTTGGTGCGTCCTTAAAGCTACATTTATTACTTTGTTAAAAGTCATTTTATTAAGGCTTGAAACATCCTAGCATGATAAGATTGGTGGCTTATTAACCATCTATCAAGAGAACAAAATGAAAGCAAATATTGGATTAATCGGGCTTGCTGTAATGGGGCAAAATCTGGTTCTGAATATGAAT
>DAOWHF010000188.1:0-2100 GCA_030641565.1 Methylomarinum sp. | reverse complement strand
CTCGCCACCTTCACCAGAATTGCTTATTGCGCCAGCAATATTGGTGCCTTGAGCGACAGCTTCATGCGCTTCTGATAATAAAGCGCCGTGACTCATTGCGCCAGAGGCTAATACAGCTGTAATCTCGTGTGCGCCTTGTACCTTGGATAGCTCAATGGGGTCCCTGGCTGTCTGGATTGAGTTTAGATAATTATTAACTAAAGTCGTAGTATCTGTGGTTTTTACAGCAATGTGGTCTTTATTTGTAGTTAAGCTAAACTCTTCATTTGAAAAACGATTTTTAAGGTGTTTTGCCAGTGAATCTAATCGTTGAGCTGACGAGTTTTCAGTAAAAGACAGTGTAAAATCGATTGCATTATTTGTTTCGACTTTTAAGCCAAGGATCAAATAATTGTTGTTGCCGCGTAAATTCTGAGTATTCAGTTGTGAGTCAAAATCTTCACAGCTTACAGCGGAACGAATATCGGCAGGGAAGGCTACAATATCGCGAAGGGCAGCGGGTCTGCTGTCACGTTCAAGGTATAAGCCTTTAGTAAAACTGCGATAAGCCGGTGTAATGCCAAAATTGTCAATTTGTTCGGGTGAGCGTTTATCGTAACCAAAATCTAGATAAGCGGTATCGCTAACTGCTTCTGACTTGTTATTGTCATTTTGAGGGATATATAAAATATCCTCATCAGTCATGTTGATATATTCTATGACTGCGGTGTTACCAAAGGTATGCCCCGCACCTTCTTGGCGCTCTTTAAATAAGCCTAAGAAAGGGATGTCATTTTCTTCGTTAATAGACAGTGTTTTATGATGCCATTCAGTAGCACTGGCTGCAATATCAGCATAGCGAACACCACCAACAGAGGAATGAATGTTTGGGAAATAGGCTTTAAGTTTAGGTTCGTCTGTATCGAGATAATTTGATTCAAAGAACTCCCCACCGATATAACTTTCAGCAGTACATAAGCCAAATTTGCCCATGGTTTTCATTAGGGATTTAGCAACCCCTTTTTGAAAGTTATCCAAAGCATTTTGTTGGGCTTGTTCATCGCTATGTTGAGTGATAACACGGTTATGAACGCTGAGAGGGCATATTGCTGAAGCACCAAAGCCTAATATAGTGGCTACATCATGTGGGCTAGCGGCTTGTCCTGTTTCTAAAACCAGTGAAGAGTTAAAGCGTAAGCCTTGCTTGGTTAAATGTTGGTTGGCAGCAGAAATCATTAACAAAGCAGGGATTGCTGCTTTATCTGTACTGATATTTATATCGCTTAAAATAATAATGCCGATATTTTCTTTAGCTGCTTTTTCGACTTGCTGGCAAACGGCTAAAAATGCAGCTTCTAGGGCATTAGCATTTTTCTCTGCATCTTCATAGTCAGGTGTGTAAAGCATATCTAGGGTGATATGACTGGTAGCTGTTTGTTTGCGAATTTGTGCAAGCTGAGAGCGTTGTAAAACAGGGGACTCAATAATTAGTTGTTTGCTTCCATGTTTTGCAAAGGTTGGTTTTGAACCCAGCGCAACACGTAAAGTCATGCCGTCGCTTTCACGTAAGGAATCTAATGGTGGGTTAGTGACTTGTGCAAAACGTTGACTAAAATAACGCGACATACCGCCTTCAGCTTTTGATAATGCATTAGGTGTAATGCCATAGCCCATCGCTGACACTTTCTCAAGTCCAATGCTTAGCATTGGATCAAGCAAGAATTTAAAGCTTTCTTGATTAAGCGAATAAGCCGTGTGGCGTTGGTCTATATTGAAGGTGTGATCATTATCTAATTCGGAAAGTTGAACTTCATCTAAATCCGTAATATGAATAGCATTTTGATCTAGTAATGCTTTGTAGTCTTTTTCTTTAGCAAGGCGATCCATACCCGGTGTTTTAATAAACGTTCGAACGTCATTGAGAATTTGATTTCCAAGGGCCGGTTGAAGCAGACACGCTTCGGTATCCAAGACCTTATGAAATGTCCCGGGTACATGAAGTCCAAGGGCAAACGTGCGATCCACATTTTCCTGATCCATCTCGTCCGGTAGAAGCCACCTTTTGTCGGAACAGGAAAACTCCATCTTGTTCCGGTAACCGAACGTGGCCGGCGAAGGAAT
>DAOWHF010000084.1:0-5488 GCA_030641565.1 Methylomarinum sp. | reverse complement strand
TTTAGGATCTAATTGAATAAGACAAAAACTATGGATGAATAAAAAGCCACACACTTAAGAGTATAATACTGCTTGAATTGAAATCATATTACAATTCAAATTAAATTCATAAATCGTACATACTAATGAGTTTTTCTGATGTCCTCAATCGTTCTTGATATGTCCTATTATTTTTAAAATAACTGTTTAACTATCGTGACCGGCCTGAAAAAACCACCGAAAAAAGAACAGATAACTTTGACTTTGATGACTTTTAAAATTGCATTCTAGAAGCACATCCAAACGGGTAAAAGCTATTTAAGCATTATCAATCACCTAAAATCATAATGGCCAAATATATTGTTTTTTTGAAAAATAGCATAATTATTGCAAATTTCTGATATTGTGACCAAACAAGACCAGAGATAGAAAAGTTGTCTAATATTTGTTGAGTAATCTGCAACAACTTCCGACCACCTCGTGTTCTTGTTTAAAGATATTGCAACTGATAATAGGAGCTACCCAATGAATGTTCAAAAAGAATTTGATGAATTAACTGATGTATTGAAACAACAGCGCGATGAAATTGAAGTACAGATTCACCTAGCCAGCATGGATGCCAAAGAAGAATGGCAAAAGGCAGAAAAAAAATGGGGGCAATTTATTGATGCCTTAGGTGTGATTACAGATGATACCAAAGAAACCAGTGCTGAATTAATTAAGACCACAAAAGTTATCGGCGATGAACTTAAAGAAGCATACAAACGTATTTCAGAGCGTCTAAGTCAATAGTTTTGTTTATTGCTTAGGCATAACTAAAAATCAGTCATGCTAAGCAACCTTGATCTATTATTGCTATTTTAATATCAATATTTAGCGCGAATAAAGATCACCCATTAAACACGCCTCAAATGTGCCCAATGGGTGAATCCCCTTTCCTCCTCAACAAGGTTTCTAAATGAATTCAAACATTGATGAATTACTTGCAAAAATCAAATCTCTGGAACAAGATCTGATTGAAGAGATTCAGAGCCAACAACAGGTTTTCGCCTACGAAATAAAACAAAAACGCATTTACTTTGAAAAACAGATAATTCAACAGCACAAACACTATGTGCAGCAGTTATTTGATTACCTGAAAAATTCCCCTACCAAACATATCCTTAGTGCGCCAATTGTATGGGTAGTATTGATTCCCACCCTATTTCTAGATATAAGCGTCACGCTATTTCAAGCCATTTGCTTTCCAATTTATGGCATTCCAAAGGTAAATCGTACTGAATACATTGTTTTTGACAGACAATATCTAAATTACCTGAATATCATAGAAAAAATGAATTGCGCTTATTGTAGTTATTTTAACGGCGTTATTGCTTATATTCAGGAAATAGCCGCCCGTACAGAACAATTCTGGTGCCCCATCAAACATGCTCGCCGTATTAGCTCCTTGCACAGCAGATATCAGAATTTTATGGATTACGGGGATGCAAAATCTTACAGGCAGCACAAAGAACAAATCCGCAAGAACTTTAAAGATATAAAGTAAAAGTCTAACACCAAAAATTAGCTACTCAGTCTTTCAATTTCTGTAGCAATGCAAGCAACACAGTTAGCAAAATAGAGCCACCAATGACTGCAACTGATATCAGCATATTATTCAGCCATTCCGGTTTTAGTAGTAATATTGCCCCTAATCCTAGCATCATGCTGCCGGATAAGAATTTTAATAATCGTCCTGCCTTTTCAGATATTTTTTTGCTGCCCAGTGTCAATGTAAACATCACAACAATCAGTAGTAAAGGAATAATGTAAATAACGTTGTAGAAAGCCAGATACAGATAATATTGTATGCTGCTCAGCTCATTTAAGGTCAAAACACGGGTATAGACCATCGGCAGGCCTGCGGTGCATAGTAGCTCATAACTGTTGGCGGCAATCGCCAGAACAATAGTGGCAATTATCATGGTTAACCAATTTCCTGATTGAGTAAGCTTGCGTATTTTGGTGAACAATCTGGATCTTGCCGAATTCGATAGAGAAAGTGAAATACCCTGTTTAAAAAAGAAATAATCCTTGATATTGATAAGCCCGAACCCAATAGCAATAAGACCGGCGATAGAGGTAATGAAAATAAGTTGTTCTGTGATTAAAAACAGATTGAGCCAGGCACTCATAAACAGAAAATACATTATGCCGGAACATAGTACGAAAGTACTGCCAATCACCAACATTCTTACTCGACTGCGGAGATGAACCATTAAGCTAAGCAGAAAAAACAGAATAAAAAATGCACAAGGGTTAAAGGCATCCAGAGTGGCTATCAGTAAAGTAAACACAGGAAGCGAAAAGTCCTGAAAATGAATTTTACCTAGCCAGGGAATATTGAAATGTTCCTGTACTTGTGAAGTATCTTTCTGCTGATGACAGGCGAGTAGCTTCTCCTCCAGTTCCAACCCTGTTGTTTCAGCCCGGTCATATCCAACCATCATTTGTCCGCAAAAAATAAAAGCAGGGACTGAGTTCGCCGGTTGTTGTAATTGATCAGCCATTAGTAAATAGCGTTTCTGGTTAACCCTACTACCAACCAAATCATAACTGTGCAGGCTTAGCCAAGGATATTTTTTCGGCAGATTATTTACAAATATTTTTGCTTCTTTGCAGTGTGGGCAGTATCGTGACCAGAAATAATACAGAGTAACTTCATCAGTACTTTCTATGCTGGCTTCTGCTTTTACATCAGTTGATTGCAATATTGATGTAGCTAGCAGAAATAGGCAGACAATATGTGTAATTGATTTGATTGGCTGATAGAACATATTCCACATAACATGATTGATGATATTCAAGCAACAATGCCCATAATTTATATAAATTTGTTTATTGAAAATATAAGCTGGATGTTCAGATCATACCTTTTTATCTTATCCTGCTTAGAACCTTTTATACTTCACCTATACTAAATTAAGGTTTTTCGATTTTTAATTCTCTGGTGCACTTTATCATCTCGCTGCTGAAGGGAGTGTTAAGCAGAACATTTTTATAGCTTCGACCATGAATTGAACAAATGTTACAACCTTATCTTGAGTTGAGCCACCAATTCAAGATAAGTAGTAACAAATGAGTCAATTTAAGAAGTTAGCACTATGGTGTGGTATTGAAAGTAGAAATCAATTAACGCTTAACTTAATTAATACCACAGCCATTTTCCGATTAAAGAAAGAGCGCGTAGAGAAACCCTACGCGGTAACTAAATATTTCAAAGTGTTTTAAGATACTCGACCAGAGCGAGTCTTTGATTCTTGTTAATAGCCTGTAACCATTCAACTTCAAATTTACCTGCTGCATTTTTAATCGGTTTACCATCGGCATCAAGCTTAATAACCGGTGTTTTCCCCACGGCATATTCATGCCCAGCATTTCTATTACCCGGCAGTAAGGTATCAAATTCAAAAAGGCCAGGATACTCGGACAAACCCTTACTAACCAATCCGACTTTTACCGGATCGAACTCTCGGCTTCCCAGTGTAAATCTATTTGAACGACATTCTTTGCCGGCTTTAACTTCACCTTCATTACAACTCGGTAGAAACAGCTCATATAGATTGGGTACGGAGCCGTTATGCATATACGGTGCTGTTGCCCAAATACCGTTTAACGGACGACCTTTATAAGCTTTCAGGTCTTTTTGTGCTTGTTCATCAGTTTCAAAATCGACGTGGCGTGTGGTTTTTTCAATCGGATTATTCAACATTGCCACCAGAAAGTCATAAGCTTGATCAAGCCAACGGCTAATCAATAGCTTATCGTGATCAGGTTCTAAAATGACGCCGCCGGTTGCTTTTGTAAGCGCAAATATTGCGAGGGTTTTCTCAGCAAATTTATCCTTAGAATCAGGAATGTCTTCTCCTTTAAAATACCCACTGTTACCGCTTGAGGTAAGCGCATTAACAGCCATAGTGGGGTCTGTCTGTATTTGTCCCAAACTGGCAAATTGTGCAATGACTCGCCGCTCCGAACTGCTCCGATCAAATTCAGCCGGACTGCTATGACATGAGTCACATTGATAATCCATATAGACCTTTTTGCCTTGTTCCGCGAGTTGTTGATCAATTGCCGGCAGTATATCCTCAGGCCAGACAGGAGACTCTAGTGAAACCAGATGATCCTCAAGTCTTACTAAATTCCGTTGCACGACAGAAGAGCGGTAGCCTATATCCCCCTTCTGTTTTTTAAGGTCAAATGTCCCAAATACACCAAGTACTTCACCGGTGTTACGCCCTAATGGCCCCAAAAAACCTATTAAACCACCTGGGTTATTATTGCCGACACCGTTCCATTGCACAAAGTCATGCTGCGGTGTATCCCATAAAAATGGATAGCTTACTGGTGCGTTAGCTGGGTTAGAATTAGCCTGACCAGGGGTTAAATGTTCCAATACGCGATTAAATATTCGGCCAAATGCATCGAGCCGACCGTAACCGTAGTGTACAAGTTGATCACCCTGCACTGGCGCATTGCTTGTATTATATTCCTCTCGATCTCGAGAAATAGAGGTCAGCATATTTCGAAATGCCTCTTTATTTTCAGCGACATCTTTATCGATCATGATTTTAGCCAAACGATCAAACTTGGCTGGATTATTTAAAGTTGCCTTAACCGCATTTTCGATTTCTAAAAAGAATCCCTCAAAATCTGCTAGCGTTGGTGCTCCGTCAACCCGTATCCCTGTTCCCTTATAATTGATTTGATTGGTATGGCAGGCTGCACATGTAAACCCAACATAACTTTTATCTTGATAAGTATCTTCTACAAAACCAACCGGAAGACCCTCGGGGTTATCATAACTGGATCTTTGTATTAAAAAACGGTATTTGGCCATATTCGCGGGATTACGAAACAGCGTCTCATTATCTGCCTGTTCGAGATTCAGAAAAACTTCGTAAGGCATGAAATTAGATCCTTGCGTAGTATAGTAAAACCACAAACTGTCATATCTATCCCAATTTTGCTCCAGATAGACAATTTGATTGGTGTTATCACCAAAAACATCCTTTTTAGTTGTTTCAGCATAACGATCCGAATCCACAACAACACCTTGTGAAACATAGGTACAGCTAGCCAGTAGAAAATAGGCCGGAGCCAAGAATAAGCCTGTTTTTTTCATTTATTTCTCCATTATTATTATTTTTCAGTCGAAAACATATTAAAAAAAGTGATACTTGTGTGTTTTCTTCGATGCGAAGTATTGCAGAAGCTTGGCGAGTACCCATTCTCAGTCGACTGATGCTGCCGATAGCAGATGCTCAGTGAGCGAATGCCTAACAGGAAAAACCAAAGCTTTGCAATCCGCATTATTCGTTTCAAAATCAATTTTCACTTGTCGAGCAGGAAATGTGTTGTGGAACACCTGCCGGACTAACTTTTGGTAATCTATCCAATTTCTTTTCCTGAATTGAGCAGATTTCAGTATAGTTGAAAATTTATAGTTAACCTGATCCTAATTATTAAG
>DAOWHF010000352.1:0-6805 GCA_030641565.1 Methylomarinum sp. | reverse complement strand
CTAATTTTTGGAAATAATCACTGGTGGTTCTGCCACACCCAGGGCAAGCGATTACCATTGGTGTAAACGAACGGAAGCCCATAGTTTGTAATATTTCTTGTGCTACAACAACTTCAGTCGTTCTTGCGCCACCTGGCTCAGGTGTTAAAGAAATGCGAATGGTGTCACCAATACCTTGCTGCATTAATACAGATAAGGCAGCAGATGAAGACACAATACCTTTCGATCCCATACCGGCTTCTGTTAAACCTAAGTGCAAGGCATAATCACAACGGCTAGAAAGGTCCTGGTAAATGTTGATTAATTCCTGAACATTACTGATTTTGCAGGATAAAATAATTTTATCTTTACCCAAGCCATACTCTTGGGCTTTTGCAGCACTTTCTAAAGCTGAAACAACTATAGCTTCACGAGTAATCGCGGGTAGTTCTTGTGGTGTGTCTTTTAGTCTGTTTTCATCTAATAAACGCATTAAAACAGATTGGTCAAGACTGCCGCCGTTAACACCAATGCGAACAGGTTTGTTATATTGGCAAGCAAATTCAATCATTTGTTGGAATTGAGGGTCACGGTTTTTACCACGTCCCACATTACCAGGGTTGATTCTGTATTTAGCTAATGCTTCTGCACAAGCAGGGTATTTTTCTAATAGTTTATGGCCATTAAAATGAAAGTCACCCACGATAGGCACTGAAAAACCTTTTTGAATGAGTTGGTTGTGAATTTCAGGAACTGCTTTAGCAGCCTCTTCAGAATTAACGGTGACTCTAACCAGTTCAGAGCCAGCAGTGGACAGCTCCATTATTTGTTTAACGGATCCAGCAATGTCCGCTGTATCTGTGTTGGTCATTGATTGCACAACGATAGGTGCGCCGCCACCAACTTTAATATCGCCAACCATGACTTGGTTTGTTTGTTTTCTAGGGCTAATTGACATGATAATATTTTCTGAATTGAATAGAGATAATCTTAATCTAAGGAGCTGCTACTAAAAAACATCCAGAAAAACCATGTTAATTTGGGTGTTATTTACTTCAGCTTCCTAAGCTATAAGCTTGTTATATGACAAAGATGTTATACTGAATAATTATACTCCATACGGATTAGACATAAGAGTTAAATTGTGAGGATAAATTATTTTTCTGATATTCACTTGGAATTTGGTGCTTTAAGCGCACCGGATAATGATGCTGAATTAATAGTAGCGGCAGGTGACATTGGTATCTTTAAGCAAGGTTTGGATTGGCTTAAAACACTAGATAAACCAGTTATTTATGTGGCAGGTAATCATGAGTTTTATGGCTGTGAATATAATGAAGTATTGCAAACAATAAAGGCAGAATGTGCAGGAAGTAATGTTTGTTTCTTAGAAAATAATACCTTTATTTATAAAGGTATTCGCTTTCTTGGTTGTAGTTTATGGACGGATCTTTATGTGGAAGGCGATGAAAAAGCAGTAGCTGTAGGTAAGTCATTAAATGATTTTAGAAAAATAACATTTAATGATGAAGCATTTAATCAAATCATTTTTTCTAAGCTTCATTATGTCTCAAAACAATGGTTAAAAGAGGAATTGGAAAAACCTTTTGACGGTAAAACCATTGTTGTTACCCATCATGCACCTACCGAGTGGAGCTGGAATGAGGCTTCAAATGCACTTAAGAAACTAGCTTATTGTAATGATTTGAAATACCTGTTTCATGAATATGAAATTGATGCCTGGTTCCATGGGCATATTCATAGCCCTGGGGATTATAGAATTGCAGGGGCAAGAATATTAAGTAATCCAAGAGGTTATGTAGGAAGAAAAGTGGTTGATACATTCGACCCAAATTTGGTGGTTGATATATAAAGGAACCTCTGATCAAGTTCAGAGGTTGTTAAAGCTAAACGGCAATATCAATAAGAGCGCCGGTAATCGCACTGGTATCATTGCTGATCTGGTTGTTGCTTGATTGATCATTGTTGTCTTCCGTTTTTTTGTTTTTATCAGCTGTGGGTGTTTCTTGTTCTTGTTGAATTAATTCGGCTCTGGCTTTTGATGCCATTGTTGAAGCACTATTTGCAACAGATTGATCCTGGGCTGATGGTGAGGCAGGAGCTAATGCTGCTCGCCGAATAATATCGGCTTTTCTTAAGGTTGCTGCGGGGTCACCATGTACGGGAGATGTATCTATACTAACTTCACCACCTGTGGCATAACGCACCCCATCAGGTCCTGATGTGTAACTAAAGTTGGCTCCCCCCAACGCAATTCCACCTGCTGCACTTAAATGTGCCTGCTCATGGGCTTTAACTTCATTATCGCGGTTTTTTAATTTCTGGACGGTTGCTTGTTCTGTTTTACTGAGGTCTTCAAAGGCTTTCTGTTGCAGTTTTGATGATGCAGATTTAAGTGTATTGTCAGTACTGGTTTTTTTTAAATCTTCAGTTTGGTTGTTCTTATGGGCAAAACTATGCTGTGGAGAGTGTCCCCCTTGTATACCAGAATGTAAGCCTGAGACAGAAGTTAGCATTGAAGTGACTTAAAAATAGAAAAAATATACTAAAATTGGAAGTTAATATACCTATAAAGTTCAACTATTTCAAAGCAATGCTTTATTTCTTAATACGAGTGATAATCCAGTGAGGTTATAATACGCCTATTTGCTTGAGTTTCTTTAATGCCTAGTCTCGATTTAATCAAACAACTTTCCGCTCAATTGACATCTTGTATGAACGTAGATAAGCAACGTTTTAAGCGGCAATTGGATAGATTTCGCAGTGATTATAGAAAAGGCAAGATATCAGAACCAAAATTAGCAACATTAGCAGGGCAAATTGAGCAGGCTATAGCTAAGAAAAATCGACGAAAAACAACGGTTCCAGTGATTAATTACCCTGATTTACCTGTTACCGAAAAGAAGGATCAAATTGCGGAGTTAATTAAGAAAAATCAGGTATTAATTTTATGTGGTGAAACAGGTTCAGGTAAAACCACTCAAATACCTAAAATTTGTTTAGATATTGGGCGTGGTGTTGCTGGTTTTATTGGACATACTCAGCCTAGACGAATTGCTGCCCGTACCGTCGCCGACAGAATTGCCGAAGAGTTAGGGCAAAAATTAGGGGAGTCGGTTGGTTATAAAGTTCGTTTCCTAGATAAAACCCATGATAGATCATTAGTTAAGCTAATGACCGATGGGATTTTATTGGCAGAATCACAAAATGATCCCTATCTTAATCAATATGACACCATCATCATTGATGAAGCGCATGAGCGTAGTTTAAATATTGATTTCTTATTGGGTTATATGCGCTGGCTATTGCCCAAGCGTCCTGATTTAAAGTTGATTATTACTTCAGCGACTATTGATCCAGAACGTTTTTCCAAGCACTTTAGTGATGCACCCATCATCAATGTATCAGGGCGTACATACCCTGTGGAAATGCGTTACCGACCGATTGAATTAATTGAAGAGGATGATGAAACCTCCGCCGATTTACAACAGGCGATTGTTGATGCAGTGGATGAATTGCATCGTGATTTACCGGGTGATATTTTAATTTTTCTTAATGGTGAGCGAGAAATTAGAGAAACCACGGAATCATTAAAAAAACATAACCCAGCGCGTTGTGACATTCTTCCTTTGTATTCAAAGTTAAGTGTGAGTGAGCAAGAAAGAGTCTTTAAACCTCAAGGTAAGTCACGTATTGTGCTGGCGACGAATGTGGCAGAAACCTCGTTGACAGTTCCAGGTATTAGAAGTGTGATTGATACCGGTCATGCCCGTATTAGCCGATACAGTCATCGCAGTAAAATTCAACGCTTACCGATAGAAAAAATTTCACAAGCCAGTGCTAACCAAAGAGCAGGGCGTTGTGGTCGTGTGGCAGAAGGGATTTGCATACGATTATATTCAGAAGATGACTATTTAGCACGACCTGAATTTACCGAACCTGAAATTTTACGCACTAATTTATCATCAGTTATTTTACAGATGACCTCGTTAAAGTTAGGTGATATAGAAGATTTTCCTTTTGTTGAGCCACCTGAAGACAAAATGATTCGGGATGGTAAAAACTCATTACATGAAGTAAATGCCTTAGATAAAGAGGGGAAAATCACCCCTATGGGAAGGCAATTAGCCAAAATCCCAACCGATCCTAAATTGGCGCGGATGTTATTAGCCGCAGATAAATTAAATTGTTTGTCGGAAGTGGCGATTATTGTCTCGGCACTCAGCATACAAGACCCGCGAGAAAAACCTGCGGATAAAATGCAGCAAGCGGACAGTAAGCATGCAGAGTTTAAAATTGATGATTCTGACTTTTTAACCATTCTTAATATATGGAATGTATTTGAGGCTCAGAAAAAACATCTCTCAAACAGTAAATTAAGAAAATACGCTAAAGAACATTTTTTGTCTTATATACGCATGCGTGAATGGTTTGATATTCATGCCCAGATTATGCAAGTTATTAAGGGTGAATTAAAGTTAAAGCCCAATACCAGTGATGCGGGTTATGAAGCGATTCATACGGCTTTATTGCCCGGGTTATTATCTAATATTGGTTTTAGACATGAGCAATATGAATATGTTGGTGCTAGAAATTTAAAATTCTTTATTTTTCCGGGGTCAGGACAGCATAAATCTAAGCCTAAGTGGATTATGGCTGCCGAACAAGTGGAAACATCCAAGGTATATGCACGGACAGTCGCAAAAATTGAACCTGAATGGATAGAGCAATGTGCCAAACATTTGGTTAAATCCAGTTATTTCGATCCGCATTGGGAGAAGAAAGCAGGGCGTAGCGCAATAAATGAACGAGTTTTGTTGTATGGATTAACCATTCAGCCAAAAAGAAAGATTCCCTATGAGCGCGTTGATCCCAAAGCCGCCAGAGAATTATTTATTCGTTGCGGCTTAGTTGCTCATGACTACCATACTAATGCGCCATTTTTTAAAGCCAATAAAGCCTTGCTGGAAGAGGTGGGCTATATTCAACATAAAGGACGACGGGTTGATTTAATTGAAGATGAAGAATGGTTATATCAGTTTTATGACAATAAACTGCCTAAAGAGGTTGTTAACGGCATTACGTTGGATAAATGGCGTAAAACAGTAGAAAAAGAATCACCGAGATTCTTATTTTTAAGCAAAGAAGACTTAACCCGAGAAGAAGACGAGCGCATCAGTGATTGGGATTATCCAGACCATAAAAATGTCGGTAATTTAAGCATAGAATTACAATATCGTTTTGAACCGGGGCATGATGAGGATGGCGTCACCGCGATTATCCCTGTGCATCAGTTGAATCAAGTCACTAACCAGCCTTTTGAATGGTTAGTGCCCGGTTTGTTGGAAGAAAAAGTCATTGCATTGATTAAATCGTTACCTAAACAAGTGCGTAAACATTTTGTGCCTGTGCCGCAAACTGCAAAAGACTGTCTGGAAATAGAACCAGATTTTAAAGGCTCTTTATATGAGTGGATAGGCATGCGTTTGCGGAAATTAACCGGCGAAGCAATACCGTTAACAGAATGGAACCCTAGCGCACTAACAGATCATTTGAAAATGAACTTTAGAGTGGTTGACGATAAAGGGCGATCCCTTGGTTATGGTCGAAACTTAAAAGCATTGCAAAATAAATTCACCGAAAAAGCAGGGGATAGTTTTGACTTAATTGCAGCAGACGAGTTAAATCACACAGGTTGTATACAATGGGCTTTTGAGGACCTGCCAGCAACTTATTCATTTATTCAAAAAGGCCAATCATTTGTAGGATATCCAGCCATTATTGATGAAAATGAGACGGTAGGTGTGCGCATATTTGATACTCAGGCAAAAGCAAATGTCGCGCACCACCAAGGTTTGGTTAAGTTATTTCAATTACAAATGCGTAAAGAATCAACCTATGTGGTTAAAAATCTACCAAAATCACCTTTAGCTGAATTAAATTACAATCATTTGAATGGACATCCTTTAATAAAGGACAAAAGAGGGAAATCCTTTAGAGATGATGTGTTGTTTGCTGTGTTAGCGGCCACATTTTTAGAAGAAGGTGATATACGCTCACAATTAGCCTTTGAAGATAGCTTAAAAAATAACAAAAGCTACATGCTTAGTTATGCCAATGAAATTGGAAAGCTGGCAGTGGATATTATGGAAAAACTAACAGCCATAAATAAACTGCTAGATCATGCTGGGGTGCCTAAAGAGGTTGCAGCTGATGTGAAAGAACAACTAAGTTTATTGATATATTCAGGGTTTATTCGAGCTGTACGCCGTAGTCAGCTTAAATCCATTCCACGTTATTTGAAAGCCATTGAATATCGTTTAGATAAGCAAAAAAATGACAGTTCAGCGATGCAGCAGTTAAATAGATACTGGAAGCGTTATTGGGCAGAAGTTGAAACAAAATCAAAAAAAGAAATAGTCATTCCAGAACAAGATAAGTTTCGTTGGGATCTGGAAGAATTAAGGATTTCATTATTTGCCCAGCAGATTAAAACAGCTTACCCCATATCTGTGAAGCGTATGGATAAAGCGTGGGATGAAAGGTTTTAAAAAAGATAGCGTTGATTTTAGTCTGCTTGATATTGTTTAATAAGACTCTGCTCCTTGATAGGGGGCAGGATGGAGATCTTGTGTAATCAAGTGTACTGAATGTTATTCGTACCTGTTTATCTTGTGCTAAGTGCGTGTTATCTCATTAAGTGTTGTTGGCGTTCGTTTATGGTGTTAGCGTGGGGTGGGCGTTAGCGTGTATGATAGTTAGATCGAGACAATAGCTTTTTATGTTCTTTGCTCGCGTTGTGGTT
>DAOWHF010000153.1:0-9340 GCA_030641565.1 Methylomarinum sp. | reverse complement strand
CTCGGGAAGGTGTTGGATCAGCTGCCGCACTGGAATGATATATTCCACACCTAATTGTTCATTTTTAGCCAATGTAATGGAGATCATTTGCTGGCTTATCAGTAAAAATAAGGTGATCACCAGAGGCGTAATGAATGCAATAGAAATCAATAGCATTTTCTTAGAGCAGCTTAATTGATTCATTAAAGCGGTTGCGGGTGCTGTTAGCATTATTCTTCTCCAGAATATAGATCGTATGATTTTTAGTTCAGCTATATACACTATAGAACTTATTAGTGTTTATCGACTAGTTAAACGATAAATTTAATATTATTTTTAACTTTATGCTTCGTTAATCTTGGATTGATGAATAAGGTCGAGGGTATTTAGTTAGCCGTGCCACTGACAACGTTAAGTTTTTCGTAGCCTTGATGTAACAGAGTGAAATCAAGGTTTTTAGATATCAAGCCTACATTTATTTTATGTCTTTCTTTTTGGCTCTAGGATGCGTTTTATCATAAACTTCAGCCAGATGCTGAAAATCCAGATGGGTATAAATTTGTGTAGTACTAATATTACTATGCCCTAATAGCTCTTGAACAGCCCTAATATCCTGGCTAGATTCAAGCAAGTGACTGGCAAAAGAATGCCTTAACATATGTGGATGAACGTGTTCGGGTAAACCAATTTTTATGCACCAGCGGTCGAGTCTAAGCTGAATGCTACGCTGACTTATCCGGTTACCTTTATTTGAGGTAAAAAGAGCAGATTCAGAGCTTACGGGGCGATAAGCCAGCCATTTGTTTATCGCTGATACGGCTTTACTACCAATAGGCAAATCTCTTTGCTTACCACCTTTACCATAGCGAACACGTAAAGATTGGTCTGATAGGTCTATATCGCCCATATCTAAAGCGGCTAATTCACTTAAACGTAGGCCTGATGAGTAAAATAGCTCAAACATGGCTAAGTCACGTATTTCTAAGGGGGAATCAGGTGGGTTGTCGAGTATGCCAGTCAGTTGATCAACATCAAGCATTTTGGGCAGTTTTCTTTCCTGTTTAGGCCCTCGAATATGTAGTGCTGGATTAATATCAAGCAGATGTTTTTTGAGCTGATAGTTATAAAAGCTGCGAATGGCAGAAAGTTCTCGCTGTAATGATTTACTGCTAATGCCTTTTCGATGCCGATTAGCGATATGGTTGCGTATATCGCTGGCTTTAACATCTTGCCATTGAGTCAGATCTTTAGTTGTACAGTAGCTTTGTAGCTGATTAATATCTCGTTGATAGCTTTTTAAGGTATGTTCAGATGCCCTTTTTTCAACCTCTAAGTGTTGAAAGAAATTGCTTAGTGTTTGTTGGGCATCGGGTGACATAGGATTAATAATTGCTTTGGCGTGATTTATTTTTTCAATCTACAAAGGCAATTAAACGCGTGCCTATGACTTCGCTCATTTGGGTGAGGAACAAATTTCCCATACTGTAATGAAAGCGGTTTTCATCGCGGCTACCAATAGCGATAATACCTTCTAATTTGGTAAAGACCATCGGAACGATAGCACAGGATTTTATTTCGGGGGCAATATCGCCAAATAAAAATCGTGCTTGCGCTAATGTAGGCCTGCCACATTTAGGGAGATTACTGCTAAGTATTTTGTCAAAATGCTGTAAGTTTTCATCATCACTATGGACAAAAATATTGCTTATAGGTGACTCTATATCATCTTTAATGATGCGGATTGCAGAAAATTCGGTTAAAAAACATTCAGTAAATACGGCGTCAAGATTGGCCGCCACATCCTCTATGTTTTGAGCTTCCATTAATGCAAGTGTTAGCTCATGCATTCTATTAAATGAGGTATCGTTATCTCTAGCAATTTCAATTAATGCGATGAGTTGGTTTTCTAGCTCATGGTGTTTGCTTCTGAATATTTCCAGCTGTTTAGAAATTAAAGAAACAGCATTACCGCTGGGATGGGGAATGCTTAAATTTTCCAGTAATGGTAAATGGTTATGAAAAAATTCGGGGTGTTGTTGTAAATATTGTTCTACTTGATTCGCACTGAGGCTGGCTTGCTCTACAACTTGTACTTCATCACTCATAATTGTATCTGTCCTTCAAAAACTGAAACGGCTGGACCTTTCATAAATACCGGTTGTCCACGACCAGCCCAATTGATTAATAACTCACCACCTGGTAATTCCACCTTAATATTCGTTGGATCCAGCTGGTTTTGCTCTATTCCAATAACGACTGCTGCACACGCGCCACTACCGCAAGCTAATGTTTCAGCTGCACCGCGCTCATAAACACGCAATTTAATGTGTTGTCGATTAATTATTTGCATGAAACCAATATTAGCTCGTTCTGGAAAAAAAGCATGACTTTCTAATGCTTCACCCAATTCGGCAACGGGGGCAGTGTTTATATCATTAACTTGTATAACGGCATGAGGGTTGCCCATAGAAACAGCACCAAAGGCTTTTTCTGTGTTATTAACCGCTACGGTATAAAACAGAGATTCCTCTACTGTATTTAAAGGAATTTGTGCAGGGGCATGTCTAGGAATTCCCATATTAACAGTGATTAAACCATCTTGATCAAAGTTAAGTAATAACTGACCAGAGTCGGTATCTACTCGAATTTGATCTCTGTTTGATAGTTTTTTATCGCGGACAAAGCGCGCAAAACACCGAGCACCATTACCACATTGAGCGACTTCGCTACCGTCAGCATTAAATATACGGTATTTAAAGTCGGCATTATCACTAACTGGTTTTTCAACTAATAATAATTGATCACAACCCACGCCACAATTCCTATCGGCAATAAACTTGATTTGTTCTGAGGTTAAATTAATGGCTTGGTTAATTGCATCGATAACAACAAAGTCATTACCTAGGCCGTGCATTTTGGTGAATTTAATCATAATGGTATGGCGGGCTATAGCCAGCTCTTGTTTATTAAGCCGCAAAAGAAAAGAATTTAAACTCTTATCTCTTCTTAGTGTCTCAGTGTCTTTGTGTGATCTAAAAAATCAATAGTTTTCTATGGCAATAACTTTTCCCCAGCCCAAAGCTGAGGAATGGATTCACGCTCACGAATAACATGAACGGTATCGCCATCAACCATCACTTCTGCTGCACGAGGTCTGGAATTATAGTTGGAACTCATGGTAAAGCCATAGGCTCCCGATGAGCGTACCGCTAATAAATCATCAGCTGATAGTTTAAGTTCTCTGTCCTTACCTAAAAAATCCCCTGTTTCACAAACTGGTCCGACAATGTCCCAAGTCATTATATCTGCTGAACTGTTTTTATTAACCGGCACAATATCTTGCCATGCACTGTATAAAGAAGGTCGCACCAAATCATTCATTGCCGCATCAACAATGGCAAAGTTTTTAAATTCGGTAGGTTTTAAGTACTCTACCCGAGTAACTAAAATCCCCGAATTACCGGCGATTGCTCGGCCAGGTTCTAAGGCGATTTCATAATCACTATCACCTAAACGTTCTAAAATAGCTGCAACATATTCAGCGGGTTCAGGCGGTAGCTCATCTTTATATCGAATACCCAGGCCACCTCCTAAATCTAAGTGATGTAGATTAATGCCATCTTGTTTTAAGGCATCAACCAAATCCATTACTTTATCAAATGCAGCCAAAAAAGGTGATGTCTCGGTGAGTTGTGAGCCTATGTGACAATCAATACCAATAATATTAATATGCTCCATTTTGGCAGCACGACAGTATTCGGCATGCGCTAGTTCTATATCAATTCCAAATTTATTTTCTTTCAGTCCAGTTGATATATAAGGGTGCGTGTTAGCATCTACGTTTGGGTTAACCCGAAATGACACCGGTGCAACAACACCTAACTCACCGGCCAACTGGTTGATTCGATCTAATTCGCCACTCACTTCTATATTAAAACAGCGAATGCCTATTTTAAGAGCGGCAATAATTTCGTCTTCACGTTTACCCACGCCAGAAAAAACAATCTTCTTAGGGTCGCCACCTGCGGTTAAAACTCGTTCTAGTTCGCCTAAAGAGACAATGTCAAACCCAGAACCTAAACGCGCCAAGACATTAAGAATGGCTATATTGGAGTTGGCTTTAACGGCATAACAAATTAAATGCGGATGTTTACCAAAAGCCTGGTCAAAGGCATTCCAATGTTTTTCAAAGGTGGCGCGTGAATAGATGTAACAAGGCGAACCCTGTTCAGCGACAATCGCGTCAACAGCAACATCTTCAGCAAATAATTTGTTTTCTTGGTAATTAAAATAATCCATTTTTAAGATTCTTCCTCGGGTACATAAATAGGGGCTTTTTCATCAGGATGAAAAAGTGGGCCGGTTTGTCCACAGGCTTGTAGGGTAAGGGTAAGTAGTAAAAATAGTAGTTTTTTCATTCGTCAGTTACAGGTCAGAATAAACAACAGAAGGTAGCCAAGTCGCCAATTGTGGCCAAAAAGCAAGAATAGCCAGCATGATAAGCTGAATTGCAATAAAAGGCATTACCCCTTTATAAATTTGACCCGTGGTAATTTCTTTGGGGGCGACACCGCGCAAGTAAAATAAGGCAAAACCAAAGGGCGGCGTTAAAAATGAGGTTTGTAGATTAATTGCTATCATAATACCTAGCCATACAGGGTCTATGCCCATCGCTAATAAAATAGGACCAACAATTGGCACCACCACAAAGGTGATTTCAATAAAATCTAATACAAAACCTAGTAAAAACATGATCAGCATCACGAAGAACATGGCACCAAATTTACCGCCTGGTAAATCAGATAATAATTCGATGATTAATTCATCACCTTCAAAGCCTCTAAACACCAAAGAAAATAGTGCTGCACCAATTAAGATCATAAACACCATGCTGGTCACTTGAGTAGTGTTTTGCATAACTTCGCGTAAATTGCTTAGATCTAAGCGTTTTTTAATTAATGCTAATAGTATTGCGCCTGTTGCTCCGACAGCCGCAGCTTCTGTTGGCGTTGCCATGCCTCCCATAATAGAACCTAGTACTGAAAAAATAAGCAATAAAGGGGCTGCCATACTTTTTAATATGCGAAAGTAAAAGCCAGGTTCTCTGGTTTTTTTTTCGGGAGCAGGCATAGAGTTGGGGCAAAGCCAGGCGGTGATTAGAATATAGATCAGGTACATTAAGACTAAACCTAATCCGGGTAAAACTGCACCGGCAAATAAATCACCCACTGAAACTGTTTCGGGAGAGAAAATGCCCATATCTAACTGTGCTTGCTGATAAGCAGTGGAGATCACATCACCTAATAGCACCAATACGATAGAAGGTGGAATAATCTGACCTAAGGTACCGGATGCACAAATCGTTCCGCAGGCAATAGCAGGGCTATAGTTATTACGTAACATGGTGGGTAAAGATAATAAGCCCATGGTAACGACTGTTGCACCAACAATCCCAGTACTTGCAGCCATTAACATACCGACCAGAGTAACCGCTATGCCCAGGCCACCTTTTAATGAGCCAAATAGTTCTGCCATGGCTTCCAGTAAATCCTCGGCAATTTTGGCGCGTTCAAGCATTACCCCCATAAAGACAAATAAGGGCACGGCAAGCAATGTTTCGTTATTCATAATGCCGAATAAACGATTGGGCAGGGCGTTTAAAAATGCATCGTCAAAGACATCAAACTGTATGCCTATGGTAGCAAATGCCAAGGCAGTTCCACTTAACGCAAATGCCACTGGATACCCAGTTAAAAGGACGATAAAAACTGCACCGAACATCCATAATGCTAAATAATTATCCATTTAAACACTCTCCTGGTTTAAGCCGAGTGCAATCAGCAGGTTTTGTAAAAACAAGGCAATACTTTGCAAAATTAACAAGCCTGACATCAATATAATACTGCTTTTAAGAAGATAAACCCCAGGTAAGCCGCCCGAATTTCGAGAGCTTTCTTGAATAGCCCAGGAATCGGCTACATATTCCCAGCTACTCAAGATAATAAAACCACTAACAGGCAATAGAAGAAACAGGGTACCGAGACAGTCTATCCATGCTTTAGTTTTAGTGCTGCAACGCTGGTAGAAGATATCCACTCTGACGTGGCCGTTGTGCTTTAAGGTATAAGCGGCACCCAGCATAAAAACCAGAGCATGCATATAGGCCACCGACTCCTGTAATGCAATCCAACCGATATCAAAAGCATAACGGAGTACCACAACGATAAAGGTTAAAGTTACCATTAACAATGTTAACCAGGAGATAGTTTTTCCTACCCATTCATTAATACTGTTAATCGTAATAATGCAGAGTTGACTGATTTTGAGAAAGCGGGACATAAAGAGACAGGCAAAGAATAGAATTTTACCTGAAAAGGCTGTGATGCCGAAACTTGATCTGTTGAGGAAGGATATCGAAGGAGAAATCTATATAAAAGTTAATGGTATGAAGTCTTTACGGAAGACAGAAAGAATTACGAATTTATTCCCCCGTATTCCGTTCCAAGAAAAAAGATAAAGCAAGTGATAGTCCATTATGGGTACTGACTCAAATGGCCATAACAGGCCATTTAGAGACCGGTAATCTTTAAGTATTTTTTGAAAAATGTTAGTTAGGGGCTTTTAAACACAAAGACAACCTATCTTTCGTGCTAATGCATATTAGGTGTTTATACGTATTGTGTATTTATTTCAGATGGGATAGTTTTTAACTAGAAATCATATGAATTTTAAACTAAATAATTCAAAGTTATTAACGATTAATTCATTATTATTTAGACTAAAAGTGTTTACTTTTCAAGCATTTTTTACCGACATCATTAGATAATTACAACAAAGGCTTTATATTATGAGTATTATCAAAAACACAACGTTAATTTTATTACTGGCTTTCTCTTTAGGTTCAATCAGCGTTATCGCTAATGCAGAAGAAGCCGTGAAAAGTTCAGTTTACAGTCCAAATGAAGCCATTATGCATATTGAAAAGGCTAAAGTCGAAATCATGCATAACGATTTCGTGCCGCCCAGCGAACATTTAAAAGCGGCGCGTGCGGAATCCAAGAAAGTAACGGGAAATCCGGACATCGTCGAAAAGGCAACCGCAAACATCATTCAGGCGCAAATCAAAATAAAACTGGGTGATATAAAAGGTGCGACAGACGAGTTGAACAAGGTGTTAGAGCTGTATAAATCACTCTAAATCAGAATAGTAGATAGACTTCGTTTTTTTGTAGTCAAAAGAAATGAACCCGGATGTTGGTGTAAAAATAAGGGGTGCCCCGAATGAAACTTACCTAACCCATTTATAGACTCCTCTATTGCAGGCCAAGTTTTTTTACAATTAATGTCACCAATAGAGATTAAGGTTGCAGCCATATATTCGGTCTCTTGTAGAGGTTTTATTACCTCAGGACTCCTGATGGATCTATCCGCATGCTTTTGCCACAACCAGGTTTACGGTTTCTTACAGAACTCCTTAGGTTAAACGGGTTTTCAAAGCATCGGTCTGATCTGTTGTTGCCATCAATATTCGTTAACTCCCAAAATATACAATTTAAGTGTTGCGCTCATCCATTGAATCTACAACAGCGTACTTTGCAAAGGAAATACTGTCGACTGCAAGGATGCAGGAAGTAGAGTAACGCAGGAGCTGTTACCGAGAAGTACGCGTGGATAAAAAAGCATAGTACTGATTATTCCATTACCGCCTTATGTGGATTTATGACTGTTTCACGCAGTTGTTATTATGAATGGCTTGACTCACCTAAAACTGAACGCGCCATCTGAAAAGTAAATTCGCAGAACAGAGTATTATTGTGAGTCGGAGGCATATTGGTCGGTTAATGAATCAGGCTGGGTTATGGTGTAAATCCAAGAAGTTGTTAAAACCACAACAGATTCTAAACATAACAAGTGGTCTGTCTCCTTTTATTAATAGATTTTTAGGTTAAGGCTTTTTTTACGAAACATTTACGCGGATATTCAGATACGGTGAGAAAAATGCGAACTTATAACCATAACAACAATCACAGCCAAGGGGCTCACTATTTAGGCTCAAGACAATATCCTTTATTTAAGTTATCCGGTTTTGAAGTTAAAATTGATCTGAGCTGGCTGCTACTCGCATTGCTCGTCACATGGACCCTTGCAGCAGGGTTCTTTCCTATGCATTACCCGGACCTTGCTCCAAAGACATACTGGTGGATGGGACTCACCGGTGCTCTTGGATTATTTCTTTCCATCATCCTCCATGAGTTTTCGCATTCCATAATTGCTCGCCGTTATGGTATGCCTATCCGAGGCATTACGCTTTTCATTTTTGGCGGTGTCGCCGAAATGGAGGACGAACCACCCAGTGCAAAATCAGAATTCTGGATGGCTATTGCGGGCCCAATAGCCAGCTTCGCACTCTCATTTGTTTTTTACCTCCTGTCGATAATGGCGGAATTTCTCGGCTTGCACAGCTCGATTATCGGTGTGAACTACTATCTTTCTCAGATAAACCTGGTTCTCGCGATATTCAATTTGGTGCCCGCATTCCCATTGGATGGTGGTCGCATACTTCGTGCTGCGATATGGGAATGGAAAAACAATTTAGTCTATGCCACCCGGATTTCCAGCCAAATCGGATCATGGTTTGGTTTACTGTTAATTGTGTTGGGCATATTAGGGATTATTCAAGGTAATTTTATTGGGGGTATGTGGTGGCTGCTGATAGGAACATTTCTCCGAGGCGCAGCTATATCCTCCTATTCATATCTGATGATGCATGAAATCTTATCCGAGGCGCCCATTCACAGGTTTATGGAACCTAATCCTGTGACAGCACCGCCTACGATTTCTATCCAGCAGCTTGTGAATGACTATTTTTATAAGCATCACCAAATTATAATACCCGTTATTAAAGATTCTCATCTCCTGGGATGCGTTACAACCCAAGATGTAAAAAAGCTCTCCCGTGAAGAATGGGGGCTGAACACAGTAAGTGACGTAATGACTCCATGTTCGTCCTTTAATACAGTTGCTCCGGATGCTGATAGCGCAAAGATATTCATGGCAATGCTTCGATCCAGCGTGAATATCCAGCTTATGGTCGTTGATAGCGACAAGCTGGTGGGGGTAATTTCATTAACCGATCTTAGGGAATATCTGATTCTCAAAATGGATCTGGAACCAACGTCGAATTGAACTGGGCTATGACTGATATATCCCCCCTGGTTTACCAGTCCACCGGTTCTTCGCTCAGGTAGCGTTTATTCTGTATGATCTTCATGCAGGCGCGCGATACTGTATACAGTACGCACTACCTCATCACCGGACAATGGTGAGCGGCAGCGTACCCGGTTCTAGCACAACTCCTTCT
>DAOWHF010000365.1:0-3321 GCA_030641565.1 Methylomarinum sp. | reverse complement strand
TCATTCATTTCCCCCTTGTCATAGCCGAACATCTTTTCGGCACCAGCGTTAGTATAGATAATGGAAGTATCAAGTGAACTAACAAGAAGTACCGCCTCGGACATCTGTTCCAGCATGCGTGCCTGTAGGCGAATATCATCTTCCATAGTGGCTTGATGACTGATGCGTTGATGCTTATAACGTGCTGGCAAAACCGGTTCGATAGAGCCAAATTGCTCAACAATTTCAAATACACCATCCGCCCGACAACGTGATAAATAGGCGTTGACATTTGCATGGTGATGATCAGGATTCATTTTTACCGTTCCCTGAGGTGCTGAGACAGTAATGGTTTTTAGTGCTTCTACTAATGCTTCTGGGTCTAAGCTACCCGCTTTGTTGGCGGCACTGGCAAAGGCCTTAACGCAGACATAGGTACCCTCGCCGAAATTGGTTAGAATTCCGTTTCCCTTAGGCCATATACCATTTACATCTGGTAGTTTGGCGAGTTGATCGAGGTATTTTCGGTTCTCGACTGTATCTAGGTTCATAAAGTAGCTGTTGCTGGAGTAGAAACCTTCTCGCACTTCAGGTGGCAGCTGACTTGCCATCATTTCATCGTAGTGGCCCATTACCACTGCCATACGTTTTTTAAGGCCTCTTTCGGTGAATCGTGTCAGCAGCAGTATTTGATCTGCACCAGCAAAATAAGGGACAAAAACATCGGGATTTGCCGCTTCGACGTGATCGAGCAATTGATCGATTTCCTTGAGGCTCACACCAATTTGAGTGTACTCTTCCCCAATAACCTCTCCAGCAATATCTTTAAGTGCGCGTTTGGCAGCGTGGATGGAACCTCGTGGCCACTCATAATTGTTGCCCGCAAAAAACATGCGAGGACCAAACTTATCTCGCATGAACGGAATCATCTTGTCGATTTGCTGATTAGGCAAGGCAGCAAAATGAAAGAAGTACCGGCTAAGGATACTCCCTTCATAAAATGAGAAGTTAAGGTATGGAATCTTGCGCGTCTCGGCAACGCGGTAGGCCACAGCAATGCGCGAATTAGAAAGCAAGTTTCCTATTATGGCAGTACAGTGATGTTGATCCACAAGTCTTTCAGCAGCGGTAACTGCGCTCTCGGGTAGACTGCCATCGTCTTCAATAACCAGTTCTAACGAACGCCCCAGCACACCACCATTTTTATTTATCTCCTGGCAGGCGACTTGCCCTGCATGAGCTATCTCCGAACCATAGAGACCAACAAGACCAGTAAGGGGTGGCATCAAGCCTAGTTTAACAGTCGCTTCAGACATATGGATTTATACATATATGTGACAGAAAAATAGCCCACAGAATAGTGGAGCAAGAACGGATTTGTCCTGGCCGCTTGTGGTGAACTCTCGCAGCGCTAATAGTGTCATGCATAGCGCTTTAATCTATCATTTTTTCGAAAATAAGGGAGCATTGAGTAATGGTGGTTGTTAGGTTTTATTATTTTGAATACTGAAACTTGATGATAATTATTTATATTTTATCATGAATAAAAATAGTGTTTACTCAATATTATAATTGAAAATTGCGTAGAGTTAAAAAACCGAAGATGTCCTACAATGTAGGAATTAATCATAATAATTGGGGTAATTGGGTGGCAAAATATTATATCGGTCTATCTATTACCTACCATGATCCTGCTTTAGCTATAGTGGATGATCAGGGAAATGTCCTGTTTGCTGAAGCCACAGAACGCTATATGCAAAATAAACGGGCGTTGAATTGTGAGGCAGACCCACTGCTTTGGGTTAAAGACTTATTGCAGCAATACTGCCCATCAGCCGATGAACTCGTTATTGCTATCAATTGGCGAAAAAAACGTCCCTTATACGAGAATATTGTTGCGGCTTTAGGTTGTTTAAGTGCCCCGGGGTTGATGAAAACAGGTATTAAAAGGTTGCGATCACCGCTAAGTAATTATCAGTTACATCATATGATTGCCAGTCAGCGCAATAATATCAATAGTGCGGGGCTTAATCTGGTTCGCATTATTGCCGAACATTACCCCGATTGTTCTATTTCACACGTGGATTATCATCATCATCTAACACATGCGGCAACCGCTTGTTACAGCAGTCCGTTTACGGAGTCTGCCTGTGCCGTTATCGATTCTTTTGGTGAAAATGGCTCAATGGGCTTTTATCATTTTAAAAATCAACGGTTGGAGTGTCTTTATGAAACCAAAGGTACGGGCAGTATTGGCTTTTATTATATGAAAGTCACTGAGTTATGTGGTTTTGACTGGCTCAAGGGCGAGGAATGGAAGGTAATGGGGCTGGCAC
Source organism: Methylomarinum sp. (assembly GCA_030641565.1). Classification (GTDB taxonomy): domain Bacteria; phylum Pseudomonadota; class Gammaproteobacteria; order Methylococcales; family Methylomonadaceae; genus QPIN01. The sequence continues at coordinate 1,006 of DAOWHF010000365.1, read as the reverse complement.
CTTATGGCAAGCTTAATCAAGCATTGTATAAGTTATTAAAATCGACGATTTCAGTACAGGGTTTTGACTGTTTGCATGATTCCAAAAAACTGTTTGCTAGTCTAGCGGCCCTGGAACAATTTAAACGGCATGATCAGGATTCGATAGTACAGGCTGCTGATCTGGCTTTTACCGGACAATATTTCTTTGCTGAATTAATGAGTCAATTATTACAGCATCTACAACAAGTAACGGCTTGTAAAAACCTGGCATTGGCTGGCGGTTGCGCTTTAAATTCAGCATTTAATGGACAGATAAAAGACAGAACAGGTTTTGATCAGGTTTTTATTCCATCAGCACCAGCTGATGATGGTACTGCGCTGGGCGCTGCCTGGCTTGCTTTGCATGATGACCAGCCGGCGTTATCTTTAAACACTGAAAACAAGCTGTTATCGCCTTATTTAGGTTCGAGCATTGCAGATGAAGCCGTAGAACGATTAATTCAATACAATCGCGCTTTAGATATTCAGCATTTACCAGACAGTATTTGTGAGATAACGGCTAAATTGTTAGCAAAAGGGCAGTTAGTTGGGTGGATACAAGGTAGGGCAGAGTATGGCCCAAGGGCATTAGGTAATCGATCTATCTTGGCTGATCCTCGTCAAGCAGAGACGAAAGATAAGATCAACCAGAGCATTAAATTTAGGGAAAGTTTTCGTCCTTTTGCTCCTTCGATACTGCATGAACATGCTGATGATTTTTTTGAGCATTATCATGAATCCCCCTATATGGATAAAACACTGCGTATACGTGGTGCCATGCAGGAACGAGTAGCGGCTGTTTGTCATGTTGATGGAACTGGGCGTTTGCAAACTGTCAAACAGCAGTGGAACCCGCATTTTTATTGTTTAATTAATAGTTTTTATCAACATACTCAGGTGCCTATGTTATTGAATACCAGCTTTAATGTGATGGGTAAACCACTGGTTCATTCTCTGGAAGATGCCGTGTCCGTTTTTTTAACCAC
>DAOWHF010000011.1:0-7477 GCA_030641565.1 Methylomarinum sp. | reverse complement strand
TTTGTGCCTTCACGGCTAGAATAGGTAAAGATATGGATGTGTCCAAAGCCTATTTTCTTTATAAAATTAAAACTATCCTGCCATTCTTGCTCTGTTTCACCAGGAAAACCGACAATAATGTCGGTGGTGACATTAAAATGCTTAATTTGCTGGCGAGCTTGTTCAACCATGCTGGCAAATTCTTCTGTTTTACAGCGTCTTGCCATTCGTCTTAATACGGTATCTGATCCGCTTTGTAGTGGTAAGTGCAGATGAGGCATTAAACGAGGATTTTTAAATAGCTTAAAGAAGCCTGAGGGCAGCTCCCATGGTTCTAATGAGCCTAAACGTAATCGTGGAATGCTAGTGTTGTCTAAAATAGCTTGTATTAACTCAGATAAATTACTGTCAATATCACTGCCGTAACCCCCTAGATGTACACCGGTTAGAATGGCTTCATTAATACCTTGTTGATGCAAAGAATTGATTTCATCAATAATTGTTTGCACTGACCGGCTGACTTCTTCGCCGCGGGCAACGGTGACAATACAAAAAGTACATCGATAGCGACAACCATCTTGTACTTTGATGAATGCCCGTTGCCTACCTCGACTAAATAAGGATGTTTCACCGGGTTCGGTTGCCATTGCTGGCATTGAGTCTAAGTTTAAGAGGGATAAGGTTTGCTCAACCAGCTGATTTTTATCTTTATTGCTGACAACTAAATCAACGCCTAGTAGTTGTGCGGCCTCATCCTCATTAAGTGTGACATAACAACCACTTACCACTAGTTTTGCATGTGGATTATCACGGTGAATGCGACGGATTAACTGGCGAGATTTGCGGGTAGCATCCGAGGTGACCGCGCAGGAATTAATAATCACAACCTGTGCCTCATTCAAATCACGGGTGATTTGATGGCCAGATTTTTGGAAGGCCTGCGCCCATGTTTCTAACTCTGCCTCATTAAGACGACAGCCCAGTGTTTTGAGATGAATTAGCATTAACCGAAAAACCAATAAGCAATAAAAATTGAGGCAACAATACCGAAAAAGTCGGCAATTATCCCACAAGCGGCAGCATGACGGATATTTTTGATGCCTACTGAGCCAAAATAAACCGCCAAAACATAAAATGTAGTTTCTGTACTGCCTTGTACAATCGATGATAAGCGTCCTGCAAATGAGTCTGCACCATAAACTTGCATGGTATCAACCATCATCGCTCTTGCGCCGCTGCCGCTAAAAGGTTTCATTAGTGCAGTGGGTAATGCATCAATAAAACGAGGATCTAGGCCAAGCATGTGTACCCAATAGCGTATTAAATTAATAATCAGGTCTAATGCGCCACTGGCTCGAAATACCCCGATAGCAACCAGCATGGCAACCAGATAGGGGATAATGGTAACAGCTGTTTCAAAACCTTCTTTAGCGCCAGCTATAAAAGCCTCATAAGCATTGATCTTTTTATAAACTGCGCCACAAATAAAGCTAATAACCAGACTAAAAAGAATAATGTTACTAATAAGTGCAGATTGTGACAGCATTTCTGCTTGACTAAGGTGAGCAAAATAAAACAAAACAGCCGAAACTAGCAAAGTAAACCCTGCCAAATATGAAAAAATAATCTTGTCAAATAAGTTGATTTTCTGAACCATTGCAACCGCTAATAAGCCCATAATGGTTGAGACATAAGTGGCAATTAAAATAGGGATAAAAACATCAGTCGGATTGACAGCACCTAATTGAGCGCGATAGGTAAAAATGGTGATGGGAAACAAGGTAACTGCAGAGGTGTTGATCACCAAAAACAAGATCTGTGCATTACTGGCTGTTTCGGGGGTAGGGTTTAAGGTCTGTAATTCTTTCATGGCTTTAATGCCTAATGGGGTGGCGGCATTATCCAAACCTAAGGCATTGGCTGAAATATTCATTACCATCGCTGCAAGAGCAGGGTGGTTTTTAGGTACATCGGGCATTAATCGACTAAAAAGCGGGGTGAGGGCTTGTGTTAATAAGTAAATAAAACCACTGCGTTCGCCTATTTTCATGATACCTAGCCATAAAGCAAGTACACCTGTTAATCCTAAAGAAATTTCAAATGCCTTTTTAGAAAGGCTAAACATAGCCGTCATTATTTGTGAAAAAATCTGTTGATCACCTAAAATAATAAGTTTAAATAACGCGGTAACAAAGGCTGACAAGAAAAACAGAATCCAGATTAAATTGAGCATAGAAATGGCTGTCTATAGGAGTGAATTGCTATTCTAGTGTAATTCAATAGCATGTAGGCAAAAAAAAGGCTGTGTCAGAAAAGACACAGCCTGATATTAAACAAGGCTGTTACTCATTCCAAGGATGGATGAGACTCGGGTTAACAACCTAGGTAATAATTATTTCAAAAGAGTTAATAAATAAAAGTGATGGTATCCACAAATATATTATTTATTCAATATCCTTTGCTAATTTTTCAGCGTATCCTGTGTAACTACGAGGCGTTAGCTCTAGAAGCCCTTTTTTAGCATCTTCCGGGATCTCAAGATTTTTAATAAATACAGCTAAATCTTCTGGGGTAATACGATGTCCACGAGTTAATTCTTTTAGCTTCTCATAAGGCTTTTCTATGCCATAACGACGCATAACTGTTTGAATTGGTTCGGCTAATACTTCCCAGTTATTATTCAAATCATCTTCAATATTTTGTGCATTAATTTCTAGTTTAGAAATTCCTTTTAATGAAGATTGAATCGCAATACTTGTGTGGGCAATACCGACACCAATATTACGTAATACAGTTGAGTCTGTTAAGTCTCGTTGCCAGCGAGAGACAGGTAGTTTTTCGCTAAGGAAAGTAAATAAAGCGTTAGCCAGTCCTAAGTTACCTTCTGCATTTTCAAAATCAATCGGGTTGACTTTATGTGGCATGGTAGAAGAACCAACTTCACCTGCAATAGTTTTTTGCTTGAAATAACCTAGAGAAATATACCCCCAAACATCACGGTTAAAGTCGATTAAAATGGTGTTGAAACGTGATAATGCATGGAAATATTCTGCAATATAGTCATGTGGTTCAATTTGGATAGTGTAAGCATTCCAATATAAGCCTAAAGATTCAACAAAATCTTTAGCAAATTTCGCCCAGTCAATTTCAGGATAAGCTACGCTGTGTGCATTGTAGTTACCGACAGCACCATTAATTTTACCTAATAACTCAACAGCTTCTACTTGCTCTTTTTGGCGTAATAAGCGTGCAACCACGTTGGCAAATTCTTTACCTGTCGTGGTAGGGCTTGCAGTTTGGCCATGAGTACGTGACATCATGGGTTGTTCTGCTGTTTCTAAAGCGACTTTTTTAATCGCTGCAATACATTCTGTCATCTGAGGAACTAATGTTTCTCGACCTTCTTTAAGCATTAAAGCATAAGACAGATTGTTAATATCTTCCGAAGTACAGGCAAAATGAATAAACTCATTCACTTTGTTTAATTCTGTATTATCCGCAATTTTCTCTTTAAGAAAGTACTCAACCGCTTTTACATCGTGATTAGTAGTTCTTTCAATATCTTTAATGCGTTGTGCGTCATCTTCAGAGAAGTCGCTAATAATAGCATCTAAGACTTGATTAGCATTCGTGCTAAATTCAGGCACTTCAGTAATCTGCTCATGTTTGGATAAAGCTTGTAACCAACGTACTTCTACCTCAACACGATAACGAATTAAACCGTACTCGCTAAAAATAGGGCGAAAAGCTTCAACTTTACTACCATAGCGTCCATCAATTGGTGAAATTGCGGTAAGTGAGAAATTAGACATAAAACGGTTTATCCTGTTAGGCAAGGTGTAGGGTGGGCAAAGGGTTCTTTCGTGCCCATCATTTTAATTGTGATGGGCACGCTATCGCTTTGCCCATCCTACATCAGTTGTCGATGTTATTTTCTGATTATTATATTATTCATTATATTTAGATTCAATAATTCCACCACCTAAACAAACATCGCCATCATAAAAAACCACGGATTGACCAGGTGTAATGGCTCTTTGAGGATCATCAAAGCTGGCTTTGATGCGGTTGTCACTTAAAGGCTCTAATTTACAGGCTTGATCACTCTGGCGATAACGTGTTTTAGCTTTGCAATAAATAGTTTCAGTCAAAGGCTTATTATTACACCAGTCTAGTTGGCTGGCTTCCAGTGTGTTGTGCAGCATAAGAGGGTGGTCATGTCCTTGTCCTACAATAAGAATGTTATTGTCTAAATCTTTATCTAAAACATACCAAGGCTCATCGGGTGCATTTTTAACGCCACCAATCCCCAAGCCTTGGCGTTGACCTAAGGTGTAATACATTAAGCCCTGATGCTGGGCTATATATTGTCCTTCTGGTGTACGCATTTCACCGGGTTGAGTGGGTAAGTAACGCTGCAAAAATTCAGTAAATTTTCTTTCACCAATAAAACAAATGCCCGTACTATCTTTCTTTTTATAATTAGCGAAACCGGCTTTTTTGGCCATAGCTCTTAACTCAGGCTTATGTAAATCCCCAATAGGGAATAAAGTCTTTGATAATGCTTTTTGGCCAAGAGTATAAAGAAAATAACTCTGTTCTTTGTTGGGGTCTAAACCTTTAAGCAGTTGAAATTCACCATTGTGTTCTCTAACTCGCGCGTAATGTCCTGTAGCAATATATTCTGCGCCTAAATCTTCAATCGCATAGTTTAAAAAGGCTTTGAATTTAACGTGTTTATTACACAAAATATCAGGGTTAGGGGTGCGGCCTGCCTTAAATTCAGACAAAAAGACTTCAAATACCTCGTCCCAATATTCTGCGGCAAAATTAACTGTTTTTAACTCAATGCCTAGGCGATCACTGACTTGCTGGGCATCGGCAAGATCTTCCATTGCGGTGCACTCTTCGGTGCCATCATCTTCTTCCCAGTTTTTCATAAACAAACCGGTGACATTGTGTCCTTGCTCTAGCAGTTTTAGTGCAGTAACAGATGAATCTACCCCACCCGACATGCCAACAATAATGTTTTTACTCATTTTCTAAGTCTAAATATGATTTTAATAGGGATAAAGGATAACGTTCGCCGCGTAGATATTCATCCACGCTAGTTAGTACTAATGGACTACGCAATTGAGATTTCTTTGCTGCAATTTCTTCATGGGTCAACCAATGCGTTGTAATAATGCCGTCATCTAAAGTCTGATTTTCGTTAAAGGAGTGAACCTTGCCTGCAAAGCAGACTCTAATAAAACTTGGAAAGTCGGGATGTTTACGCCAAAGTTGAATAGCAATAATGTATTCGGGGACAAACTGCCAAGCGGTTTCTTCATTAACTTCGCGTTTAATCGCTGCTGTAATCTCTTCCCCTGGCTCTAAGTGTCCTGCGGGCTGATTAAAAGCAAGGCCATTGGATGTTTGTTCCTCGACCAGTAAGAATTTACCTTCTTTTTCAATAACTGCAGCAACAGTAAGATGTGGTTTCCAAACCATTAAAAAATACTCAAATCAAAAGCGCGTATTTTACAAGAAATGATTATCATATGTGCAAAGATTGAAAAATATTACATTAGCCACTATGTTAAACTTTAGTGAACTCAATAAAATTGTTGCAATAATGTCTGATATCGATCCAAATCTTGATGATGAAAGTGGTGTTGCTATTCAAGAAGCAACGCCAAAATTAAAGCGTCCCCCTTTATATAAAGTTGTATTAATAAATGATGACTTTACTCCCATGGATTTTGTGGTTGAAATTCTGACTGATTATTTTAATATGAATGAGGATAAAGCCACGCAAGTTATGCTACAGGTGCATACACAAGGGGTTGGTGTTTGTGGTGTTTACACTAAAGACGTTGCCGAAACAAAAGTCCATATTGTTAATGAGTATTCGCGTGAAAATCATCACCCGCTCATGTGTGCAATGGAAGAAGCCTAAAACCTTAAAGAGAATATTATGTTGAGCAAAGAACTTGAAATTACTTTAAATATGGCGTTTACCAATGCGCATACCAAGCGTCATGAATTTATCACTGTGGAGCACTTACTGTTAGTACTTCTGGATAATCAGACCGTTAAACCTATTTTACAGGCCTGTGGTTGTGATTTTTCGGCTATGCGAACTGAATTAACCCAGTTTATTGATGAAACAGTTTCTTTGATTCCAGAAAATATACAGCGAGAAACTCAACCAACACTTGGGTTTCAGCGTGTATTGCAGCGAGCTGTTTTTCATGTTCAAGCTTCTGATAAAAAAGAGGTGAGTGGCGCTAATTTATTTGTAGCGCTGTTTAGTGAGCAAGATTCACATGCTGTTTATATCCTCAGTAAGTATGAAATATCACGTTTAGATGTGGTTAATTATCTGGCACATGGTATTTCTAAGCTCGAATCGGAAGAAGAGGCTAGTGAAGAGGTAGATGCTGCTGAAGAGGTTGGTGCATCACAAGCTGAATCCACACCATTAGAAAAATATGCAACCAATCTAAACGAAGAAGCCATTCAAGGGAAAATTGACCCTTTAATAGGTAGAGAGCAAGAAGTTGAACGGACAATACAAGTCCTTTGCCGCAGACGTAAAAATAACCCGCTATTAGTGGGTGAATCAGGTGTTGGTAAAACTGCAATTGCTGAAGGTCTAGCTAAGCGCATTATTGAGGAAGATGTGCCTGATGTGCTACTGGATAATGTTATTTATTCATTAGATCTTGGTGCTTTAGTTGCAGGGACAAAATATCGCGGCGATTTTGAGAAGCGTTTGAAAGCCTTGGTTAATCAACTTAAAAAAGAACCTGAGTCAATATTATTTATTGATGAAATCCATACCATTATTGGCGCAGGCTCTGCTTCTGGTGGTGTGATGGATGCTTCTAATTTAATAAAGCCGGTATTGGCTTCTGGACAATTACGTTGTATTGGTTCTACCACTTACCAAGAATACCGTGGCATATTCGAAAAAGACCACGCCTTAGCCAGACGATTCCAGAAAATTGATGTTGTGGAGTCCTCTGTAGAGGACACTATTAAAATATTAACAGGCTTGCGCTCACGTTTTGAAGAACATCATCAATTGAAATATACCCAGCAAGCGTTGAGGTTGGCGGCAGAATTATCAGATCGATATATAACTGATCGATTTTTACCCGATAAGGCCATTGATGTAATTGACGAGGCGGGCGCTAGACAGCGCCTCTTTAAGGAAGGTGAGCGTAAAGAAGTTATTGATATAAGTGAAATAGAAGAAATTATCGCTAAAATAGCCAGAATTCCTGAAAAGTCCATTTCTAGCAGCGATAAAGACAAACTGGAAGGTATGGAAAAGAACCTGAAAATGCTGGTTTTTGGACAGGATGAGGCGATCTCTGAATTAACATCTGCGATTAAATTGTCCCGTGCAGGATTAAGAGATATTTCGAAAACCATTGGTTCTTTCTTGTTCTCTGGACCTACCGGTGTTGGTAAAACAGAAGTGACACGACAGCTTGCAAAGGTGATG
>DAOWHF010000273.1:0-6303 GCA_030641565.1 Methylomarinum sp. | reverse complement strand
CTAATTGCAAAGTATTATCATATTTTGACTAACTCAAAAAACGACCCAGAGTGGGTGAAAACTCCGAATTTCCGGCTTCGAAAGGGACAGAGTTACACGCCATTATCAGAATAACACTACTCTTGTTTAATTTATTCCACTTTCAGTGGAATTCAGCTTGTAAAGTCACTTTGTTTTACCACCAGATTTGTTAATCTTGAGTTTTCACACAGCCTGGGCCATGGGCTGACTATCAATAGACTTTGTATATAAATAAATATTAAAATGTAATAAAATACTTACAATGTATATTTTACTTTGAAAACTATTCAACTATTAAGTGGTTTGATCAGAAAACAATTTATCGACTTGGATGTCCCTAATTGATCTTTTGAATACTAAACATAAAATACTCTAATGGAACGTTTAATCGAGAGATAAGTGCTTTATAATGAATTTTAACAAACCAAACCGGCTATTTATTCTTCTTAGTTTGGTGATAGCTCTGGCTGATGTATTGTTTGTTTACATAACATATACTCAATCCAGAGAACGTTTAGCTTCAGAAAAGGAGCAATTAGCAAAAAATTATTTTTCAGCTTTTGATATTGCATATCAGTCAACAAAAGAAAATCTACTACAAGTATCTAATGTTTTTGCTTATGATCCTCATATAAAAAAACTTTTTTTAAAAGGAAAACGTGCAGTTGAAGATGAAGGTGGCGGAGCAGGAAAGGAAAAGGCAAAAGCTGCTAGAGAGAATTTATATGCAGCTGTTGGAAATAACTGGCAACAATTTACAAAAAAATTTCATGCTCGCCAGCTTCACTTTCACCTAGGACCAGGTTCTACATCTTTTCTCCGAGTGCATAAACCCCATAAATTTGGCGACAACATGGATAACCTTCGCCATACCATAGTTGCTACCAATAAATATAAAAAACCTGTGACAGGATTTGAAACAGGGAGAGTTTACTCTGGAATTCGGGGAGTAAACCCCGTTTCAATTATAAATGATGCGGGAAAACTTGAGCATATTGGTGCCGTCGAAGCGGGGGTTTCATTTGCAATTGTTTTACAAAACCTTTCTACAAGTTTTAATGTAGATGCTTCTGTTCTATTGTATGAGCATCATCTACGTAATAAAGTCTGGCCTAGTTTTTTACAGAAAATTTTAGATGAAAAGCCCCCCATAAATGGCTTAGTCATTGAAGAAACAACTAGCCGGTTAATTAATTCTCTATTATCAAATTCAGCCAATTCAACTATTCGGCAAATTGAGAATTCAGATTTAAGCCTACAAACAGTTAATATCAACGATCAACATTATTTGTATGCTACTCAACCATTAAGGGATTACTTGGGTAATCATAATATAATTGAACCTGATGCTGGACAGATTGCTATTTGGAAAAACATTACTAATTTACATGAAAATTATAATAAAAATTTTCAAACTAATATTTATTACGCAATTAGCAGTTTTTTTATAATTGAAATCTTTATCTTTTTTGCAATACGTAAAATTTCCAATCAATTAAATACAGTTATTACAAACAAAACTGCCGAAATAGATCTACGAGCTCAAATTTCTCAAATCCTACAGCAATCGCTACCTCTAAAAGAAAGATTAGAACTAGTTCTAGCAATTTTATGCACATATAGGGACTTAAAGCCACAGAATAAAGCGGGCGTTGTAGTTCAACAAAAAGATTCGACTGACTGTGAAGTACTGGCTTCATTTGGTGATTTCTTAGATCAAACCGTTAATATAGAACACTGTTTAAAAATCAATGAAATCACATCCAGTCAAATTATGTCTGGCGAAAAAATAGAAGTCATTGGTCACTGTATTACAAATCATGAATCTATGGTTTCTGCCTCTTCTGCTCATGGGCATTACATTGTTCCTATTAAATATTCAGATGTTACTTTAGGAATTTTATTTCTTACCACGGCATCTACTCCTTCAAAAAAAGCATCGAAACTTGAATTATTGACAAGTATTGCTCAGATGATTGCATTAGCTGTCTCAAATGATAATGCCAGTAAAGCGTTAGTACACGAAAAAAATAATGCGGAGAAGGCGAATAAAGCTAAATCAGAGTTTTTATCCTCAATGAGCCACGAACTAAGAACGCCTCTTAATGCTATTTTGGGCTTTAGTCAATTACTATTGCTTGATGAAGATGAACCCTTAACGCAAAATCAACGTAAAGATATTGATCAAATTCTTATGGGCGGAGATCATCTTCTGAAATTGATTAATGATGTTCTTGACTTTGCAAAAATAGAAGCTGGAAATGTCTATTTATCGTTAGAGTCAATTTCTGCTAAGCAATTATTAGATGAATGCTTAACATTTATGCAACCGAATGCTGATAAATACAAAGTCCATTTGAACACTTCCTGTTGTTGTGAAAACCTTGATAATATACTGATTTATGCCGATTATTTACGTACTAAACAAGTGCTGTTAAATCTACTATCCAATGCAGTAAAATACAACCGAAAGAATGGTACGATTCATCTCAATTGCAATATTGAAAATGATAGGATGTTTAAAATCATAATTACTGACACCGGGTATGGCATCAGTGAAGAAAATCAACGTGAATTGTTTAAACCATTTAGCCGCTTAGGTGCTGAAAACAGTGATATAGAAGGTACTGGAATTGGACTTGTTGTCTGTAAAGAACTGATTGAAAAAATGCAGGGAAACATTGGATTTGAGAGTAAAGTAGATATAGGATCATCTTTTTGGTTTAAATTGCCAATATCAAAACAAATAAACATAACGGCTGAAAATAAAACTGAAAACATCCCTGCTGCTCAAGAGCTAAGTGGATGTCTACTATATATTGAAGATAATCAATCAAATGTATTACTAATGGAAAAACTCGCTCTACGTTTTGATGGATTAGATTTATTAACGGCAACAACAGCTGAAGAAGGAATGAAAATCGCTGAAAAGATACAACCGGATTTGATTTTTATGGATATTAGCCTTCCCGGTATCAGCGGTATTGAAGCTCTACATCAGTTAAAAAGTAATCCAATTACAGAAAAAATCCCTGTTTTCGCATTAAGTGCCGCAGCTACAATTGATGACAAAAATAAAAGCAAGGGTATTGGTTTTGAACAGTATTTAACTAAACCTATTGAAATCAATCAGATAATAAATGTACTTTGTAATATTCTCGGAAAGAACGATTCACTGTAACTATATTATGAACACTAATTATTAATTTGACTGACTACAATGGGTTTTGTTGGCAGTCTTTTACAATAAAATAGACTGCAAGATTAAGTTTAACCTAAAAGATAGTTACACAGAATTATTTACAGGGTCTAAGCTTGTTAACAGGAGGAATCCTATCAACAAGCTACATAAATGTATTTAATATTCGCATTAAAAACGTGACAGACACCTATAAAAAATGGGTAACTGTCAGATTAAGTCAATACATATTATTTAGCTATTTCTAAAACAGAGCTTAAGGGGGCAGAGCATTTTTAAGGATTATTTTTATAATCCATTGTTTTTTAAGGCCTTACCAATTAAGGAATCCAACTCCTTTTGTTATTTTTTGTTCAAAGGGAAGACGCCCACCTCTACCCACAATTTCGCCATTCTCTTTTAGGCGTTATTTCGATACCAGACCAGGCTCTAAAATAATACCGAACTGTGTATAAGTTGATTGCGCCCCTTGTGTTCAAATCTACAGCTCCGCCTCGTCATTAGCGAGTGCAATGATCGCCCCGGTCAGTCCCTTGACTACCTGCGCCATCGAAGTGTAGTCGAGCTTATTCGGTGTGTCTTGCGCCGTGTGATAATAGGGATAGCGGTAAAATGCGGTATCGGTGACCATCAGAGCCTGGTAACCTTCCCGCCAGAAGGAAAGCTGATCGCTCCAGGATACCCCTGGCACAATGCTGAAGGTGGCCAGATATTCTGAGGGAAACGCCGAGTTCTTGCGGAATGCCTCCACTGTTCGCTTCAACTGTTTGCGCGAGGCGATGTTGGACACGAAGGCGATGAAATTGGCACGATCCGGATAGAACCAGCCGATAATTGATGGATAGCTTTGGGAACGGGGAGCATTACTATATGCGCCCAGCATTTCTAACGACATCATCACTCTGATGTCGTCGCCGCGACTACGTGCTGCTTTGGCATAGACCCCACTGCCCATCTCACCCCAGTAAAAAAAAGGCGGCTCTTCGTTCACAAAGGCAACTAAGCGCACCGTTCGTTGCAGGCTTACGTCAGCAAGCGCACGGCCGATTTCAAGTAACGCCGCCACACCGCTGGCGTTATCGTTAGCACCCGGGCTGCCACGCACCGAGTCGTAATGCGCACCGATTAAAATGATCTCGCCGGGCCGCTTTATGCCCGGGCGAACCACCTCCAGGTTCTCGCTGACAATGTCATACGCGATGTAGCGTTGCACTGCCACATCGTACCCCTGGTTGCGCCATTCCTTGCGTATGTAATCGGCTGCGGCGTGCAAGGCGTTCGGGCGCCATACATTGCGCTCGCCAATGTCACCGGCGAGCCGTTGCACGTGCGCGCGGAGTCGGTCGGCAAGCGGCAGCATAGGCGTCGAAGTGGAGGTTCCGGCGACTTCGGGTGGCGATGCTTCAGTCAATGTCTGGACTCCCATGAGTGACAGAGTCAAAAGCATACCTAGAGTAAAGCGATACTTTTGTAGAGTTATCATCCGTCAATATTGTAACAAGCACTGAGATAACGAATAAACAAAAATAGCTAAATAGGCTAATCATTCTCTTTTGTTCTGTCCTTGAGTAAATTTTATTTACTGAATTCAGGTTTCTTGAAAGCCCATCACAAATAAATCGGAAACTGCTGCGGCTACTTTCTTTAATACCCAAGCGTATCTTCTCGTTCTTTTACCAGTGTCCGGAATGGATCCAGAGTGTGTGAAAACACACTCTAGGCCAGTAGCAGCCATTCAATACAGTGTTCAAACTATGGTCGGATGCCATCTATAAACTTGATAATAAACAAGGTTGGGTGTTATACAGTTTAGATAATCTGAGTATTATGGTTTTTATTGGCACTTGAAAGCTGTGGTTTATATTTGACATTACGGCCAATTTTGCATACAACAACTAATATTGAAGAGTTAAAAAAATTTCTCGATCTTCCTATTGCAACACAAGAAATCGCAGAGGATGTATGATGCATAAAGATAGGTTAAAATTTTTATGAATACGGACCTGTTAACGATTCGTGTGGAATGCTATGCCGGTTACCTGGGAGAGGAAACACCAAGACGTTTTTTTATGGGCGATAAAGTCATCGAAATTGAAGAAGTTATCGACCGCTGGTTAGCTCCCGAATACCGCTATTTTAAAGTGCGTGGAGGCGAAAATGATATTTACATCCTGCGACAGGATGAACAATCTCAGCGATGGGAGCTGACGATGTTCCAAAGCGGTAAGTATAATGGCAGTCCACTGTCGTCTACTTGAGTAGATAATAGCTAAAAAAGCCTGGACTCATAGCATCCATTCAAACATTACGTGTTTGTAAAAGAGTGAAATTTAATGTTACTACGAGCCCAAATATGCAACCCCAATTATAGGACGGAGTGATTTAGTATTTCCTTTTCTGATACTTGGTCCATAATAAATAAATCTTTCCCCTCATCTTAATCATGGAGGTACAAACCATGCCAACCGAGAATGATCCGATCGTTGATAACTGGTATAACCATTTGGACAAGGGCCAAAGATTTTATGTTGTGGCCGTCGATGAAAAGGACGGTGTCGTTGAGATTCAGCATTTTGATGGAGATGTGGAAGAGGTCAGCCTCGAAGACTGGTATAAGATGAATATTGAGCTTGGCGTAGCCCCTGAAAACTGGTCCGGTGCCGTAGATATTGGTGAAGTGGATGATTTGGGTACTGAGGTAACAGATACCCAACCCGGCGACTGGACTGAGCCGCTGCAGGAGATCAGGAAACCTGAGCAGGAATAGACCGTGTCCGATGGTCAGGAAAGAGGTTCTCCAATCTCACTTCATTCTTACTGAAAAATGTGTCCTTAATTCGGCGCTGCTTCCTTAGTAATTGGTATGCTATTAATCATCATAGGCTGATTACTAATTCCCACCCGGCATCACATTATGATGGTTATGGCAACGAATTCACTTGATCACAACTCGCCCTTTTTGCCCTATTGCGCCGCTGAGATTGCCGACGTGGTGTTAATGCATGATCGGCGGCTGTTGTTGTACGGTCCGCCGGGGGTGGGCAAGTCGACGCTGGCGGCGCAGTTGGCACGTGTCCTTGTTG